>DAOTYC010000120.1:0-7517 GCA_034435095.1 Anaerolineae bacterium
CATCAAAATTTTATTTGACAGTGTGAGAAAACTGTGCTACAATATTGACCAGTTGCAGGCTGCACACTGCTTTTCGTTGGCTGCAAACGAGAACGGTGTGTTTTGTTTGACGTGAATCGCCTGAAATATTGTTCCGAATAGCGAAACGAGTTCGCTTACGCCGCTTCAATCATAGCGTTCGGTCCAATCTCTCATCAAGCGGCCATCTGCCATAACGACCTGGCACTGACGATAAATCAGCGCACAGGGGCATGTGCAAGGCCCTGTGCCGAGTCGAGGTTGGTTGACTATGCAAAGAACGCCTTCAAAAGTCCAGCACGCCGCCGCCGAACCATCGGCTGCCCACGCAGCGCGCGTCGGCCCTCATCCCATTGTCAGCAAAATCCCCATCGTCATTCTCATTCTTGATCTCTGGAGATGCCGGACAGTGCTGTCCTGTCCGGCATCTCCATACCGTCATGGTTCTGGCTTCCCCACGGCGCGTGAATGCACCGCTCATGGCGGGAGAAACACCACCAGGGGCAGGTTTCCAAAACTGCCGCCGTAGTCGGGTATGGAAACCCGACTACTACGGCTGTTTCTTTCCCAATGAGCAGCGCGCCTACGCGCCATAGGGGAGATCAGAATGACGGGACGTGTAGTTTCTCAGTAGCCATCCTTTAACAATTCGCTCGCCAGGAGGAATGCCATGAACGATAAGAAAATCTCAATCTACGGCCATGAGATGAGCAAGCAAGAGCTGCTCAAACATGTGGGGGACATCTCCCAAATCGCCGACATCCGGCTGTTCGAGTTCACCAACGGCAACGAGCGCGGCGTGCGGGCCGCCGAGTTCTACACCGGCAGCGGTCTCGAGTTCACCGTCCTGTTCGACCGGGCGATGGACATAGACGACGCCAAGTTCAAGGGCGTGCCCGTCTCCTGGCAGTCTCAGACCGGGCCTGTCTCTCCCGCGTTCTACGATAACCGCGGCATCAACTGGCTCTACCAGTTCTACGGTGGCCTGCTGGTGACCTGTGGGCCAACGAACGTAGGCGTGCCGGGCACGGATCAGGGCGAAGAGCTGGGCTTGCATGGGCGCATCTCCAATACGCCGGCCAAAGACATCTCGGTCAAGAAAGAATGGATTGGCAATGACTACGTCATGTCAGTCGAGGGCCACATGGACGTGGCCGCTTTGTTCCTCAACAGCATCCGCGTCTCGCGGCGCATCGAAGCCCGGCTGGGCGAATCGCGCCTGTTCCTGCGCGACACCATCGAGAACATTGGCTTTGCCCCGTCGCCCTTTTCCATGCTGTATCATTGCCAGGTGGGCTGGCCCATCCTCTCGGCTGGCTCGCAGCTCTACATCAGGCACAAAGACAGGCGGCCCTGGACGCTCGGCCAGGTCAACATGGATAAGTGGAATACCTTCGGGCCGCCGACCGCCGGTTTCGCCGAGGAAATGATTTATTTCACCGCCGAACCCGATGATGAAGGCATGGCCAACGCCGCGGTGATCAATCCAAACTTCAACGACGGCCGTGGCTACGGGATTTACTACCGCTGGTCCACACAAACGATGCCCTATCTGGCCACCTGGCGGATGCTGGGCGAAAAAGCATACGTGGTCGGCATGGAGCTGTCCAATTCCATTGCCGAAGGTCGGGCAGCCAATCGCGAAGCCGGCATCCTGCGCACCCTGGCGCCGGACGAGATTGTGGAATCACACGTCGAGATTGGTCTGCTGACCGGTCCTGAAGAAATTGAGGCTTGGAAGGCGAAGTACGCCTGAGCCGCGAAGAAACATCAGTTGAACCACGAAGACCACGAAGGACACGAAGAATTTGAGCAAACATTGATTCTCTTCGTGCTCTTCGTGTGCTTCGTGGTTTGAGATTCTTCGCTTCGCTCAGAATGACGGCGTAGCTACTTCCGCTAACTCGCCTGAAATTCTGGATGCCCTACGCCTCTCCGACTTGACACCTGCCTGCAGGCGGGTATAATCTCCGACGCAATCGTAAGAAATGACATGAATTGGTCCGAGGTAACATGCCCATCAGCCGCAAACACGTAATTCGACATAAGCCCGGCGCCGTTCTGGCCGCGCTGGCCGTGCTGTTTACGTTGCTTGCGCCGCCCATCTCCGCAGCGGACCCATGCGAACCCATCCCCGGCGAGACCTTCGGCGAGACGTGGATTAACCCGCCGCCGACCGACCGTCCGGCGGCTGTCCACCCTGACCTCAATCTGATCGTCCGCGGCTACACACCGGTCAACGCTCCGAAAGAGTTGACCTTCTACTACGGCGACGCGGATCCGCGTGCCCCGCAATTGCGTGGGCTGTTCGGCGACGACCGCACACCTACCATCACGGCCGTCTATCGCGTATTCGACTGGCTGTGGGGTGAGTATCGTCGCGGCAATACCATCAGCAAACCGGAGGTGAGCCTGATTGGCGTCGCCGTCACGCCGGGTGAGATCATCTACCTGCCGCCAGCCGGCTACACCATCGGCGAAGGCTGGGACGCGCTGGTGCTCTACGCCGACCCACTGCGCATCACCATCAAATACACCCGCGAGGACAGCGTGGTCAACGGCTACACGCTGCATCTGGAGAACCTGTGCCCAGACCCGCGCCTGCTGGCGATCTACGAAAACTGCAATAACAACAACCGCGGCCATTTGCCGGCCCTGAAAGACAGCCAGGCCATCGGCCGCGCCCGCGGCAACGAGCTGGGCATTGCCATCCGCGACAACGGCGATTTCATGGACCCGCGTTCCAGCAAAGATTGGTGGGTCAAGTAGGAATTGGGGAAGGAACTGATGGACAAAAGGCAGGTCGCGCCCTACGGTTCGTGGAAATCACCGATTACCACCGACATGGTGGTCGCCAGGTCGGTGCGATTGCAGCAGATCGTTGTTGACGGAACAGACATCTACTGGAACGAATCTCGCCCTGCCGAAGCCGGCCGCTACGTCATCGTCCGTTGGCCCGAAGCAGATGCCGCCCGGCCGGGTGATGTTCTGCCCCTCGATGTGACTCCGCCTCCCTTCAATGCCCGGACTACCGTGCATGAGTACGGCGGAGGGGATTTCATCGTGGTCGGCGGCCAGGTCTACTTCTCCAACTTCGCCGATCAGCGCGTGTACCATCAATCGGCCAATGGCGACCCTGTACCGCTCACCGCCGAAGGCGATGTGCGCTACGCCGACTACGCCTTCGACGCGCGTCAGCGGCGGCTGATCTGCGTGCGCGAAGACCACCGCGACCCGTCAGGGCAGGGAACGCTGCCTCCCGGCCAGGTGGTCAACACCATCGCGGCGATTTCGCTGGACGACGGCACGGTGCACGAGCTGGTTTCCGGCAGCGACTTCTACGCCACGCCCCGCCTCAGCCCCGACGGGAAGCGGTTAGCCTGGCTGAGCTGGAATCACCCCAACATGCCCTGGGACGAGACCGAACTGTGGGTGGGCGACTTCGGGGGCGATGGGCAGATCGTCACGGCCCGACACATTGCCGGCGGCTGCGGCGAGTCCATCTTTCAGCCCGAATGGTCGCCCGACGGCGTCCTGCACTTTGTGTCAGACCGGACGGGTTGGTGGAATCTGTATCGCTGGCAAAACGAGCAGGTCGAACCGTTAAGTCAGATGGAGGCCGAATTTGGCCTGCCCCTGTGGGTCTTTCACCAAAGCACCTACACGTTCGAGTCGCCAGATTCCATCATCTGCTGCTATGCGCAGAACGGCGTCTGGCATCTGGCCCGCCTGGATACGTCCCACTCGCGGCTGGAGACAATCCCCGTCCCCTACACGTTCATCACCAGCCCCAAAATATGCGGCCGTTCCGTCGTGTTCAAAGCCGGCTCTCCCACCGAGTCGCTGGCCATCGTGAAGCTGAACCTGCGCGACGGCAAGCTGGAGACCTTGCGGCGGTCCGATGAGACTGCCATCGCTGCTGAATATTTCTCCGCGCCAGAGACCATCGAGTTCCCCACCGAAAATGGGCAGACCGCCCACGCCTTTTTCTATCCGCCGCACAACCCTGATTTCCGTGCGCCCGACGGCGAACTGCCGCCGCTGTTGGTCATCAGCCATGGCGGCCCGACCAGTGCCACCCACGCTGTGCTCAGCCTGAACACCCAGTTCTGGACCAGCCGCGGCTTCGGCGTGCTTGACGTGAACTACGGCGGCAGCACCGGTTATGGGCGCGCCTACCGCGAACGGCTCAGGGGCCAGTGGGGTATCGTAGACGTTGACGATTGTGCAAACGGCGCGCTTTACCTGGTCCAGCAGGGGCGAGTTGATGGCAACCGGCTGGCCATCCGCGGCGGAAGCGCAGGCGGCTACACCACGCTGTGTGCCCTCACCTTTCGCCAGGTGTTCAAGACTGGCGCAAGCTATTTTGGCGTCAGCGACGCTGAGGCGCTGGCCAAAGAAACCCACAAGTTTGAGTCGCACTACCTGGACGGCCTGATTGGCCCCTACCCTGCGCGGCGCGACCTGTACATCGAGCGTTCGCCCATCCACTTCACCGAACGACTTTCCTGTCCGCTCATCCTGTTTCAGGGGCTTGAAGACAAGATCGTCCCGCCTGACCAGGCCGAGCTGATGTATGAGGCCGTCCGCAGCAAGGGTTTGCCCACCGCTTACGTGGCGTTCGAAGGCGAACAGCACGGCTTTCGGCGCGCCGAAACCATCAAGCGCGCCCTGGAAGCAGAGCTTTACTTCTATTCCAAGATCTTCGGTTTTGAACTGAGCGAGCCGGTCGAGCCTGTACCGATCGATAATTTGCGATAGGTCTGGACCGGAAGTTGCTCACGCTTGGATTTCGGAGAACATTGCCTTGACCGGCGAAATTGCGTTTACCCTTGCCGTCCTGGCCGTCGCCATAGCCCTCTTTGTCTGGGACAGGCTGAGCGTTGATCTGGTGGCCCTTTTGAGCCTGCTTGCCCTCACCCTGTCGGGCATTCTGACCACCTCTGAGGCCATGAGCGGCTTCGGCAACTCCGCCATAGTGACCATCGGCGCGGTGTTTGTGATCAGCAGCGGCCTGCTTCGCACTGGCGCGGCAGACCGCATGGGCGAAGTGTTCCTGAGGCTCGGCGCAGGCAGTGAGGGCCGACTGGTGCTCATTGTCATGCTCGGCGTGTCGCTGATTTCGGCGTTCATCTACAACGCGCCGGCTACCGCTGTGTTGATGCCCGCCGTCGTGGTGACGGCGCGGAAGTCCAAAATAGCCCCGTCGAAACTGCTCATCCCTCTGTCGTTCGGGTCTTTGCTGGGCGGCAACCTCACCCTGATCGGCGCGGCGCCCAATCTGGTCATCAGTCATGCCCTGGAAACGCATGGCCTGCCGCCCTTCAGGATTTTCGACCCTCTGGCTATGGGCGCGATCTTCACCCTCAGCGGCATCGCGTTCATGACCATTGTGGGGCGTCGCCTGCTGCCGAGCCGGGACCCCATCCAGGAAGACAGCCGCGTGACTGATCCCGACGAGCTGGTCGCTCTCTATTGCCTGAACGAACGATGGCAGCGGCTGCGCGTCCCGCCGGGCTCTTCGCTCGCCGGACAAACGCCCGAAGCAGCCAATCTGGCCGGACGTTACGGCGTCACCGTGCTGGGCCTTGAACGCGCCGGCCGGCCATCGCGGCCGGCGCGCCCTGACGAGGCGCTGCAAGTCGGCGATGTGCTGCTCGTTCAAGGCCATGACCACGACATCGAGGCCCTGGCGCAGGATTACAAGCTGGAAATCCTCTATGAAATCCCAAACGACCAGCAGCTTATTGGGGAATGTCCTCTGGAGGGGCTGACCCTGGCAGAAGCGGCCTTGTCTCCCCGTTCCTCTCTGGAGGGCAAGGCCATCGGCGAACTAGACTTCCGCCAGCGCTACGGCCTGGAGGTTCTCGGCGTGTGGCGCGGCGACCGGCCTTACCGCAGCCATCTGGCCGACTTTCGGCTCAACATTGGCGATGCGTTACTGCTGCGCGGCCCATGTGAACAAGTCGAGCGACTTCGCCAATCTTCGGATTTTCTGGTACTGAGCGGCGTCCCCATCGCCGCGCCGCACCCTGAAAAAGCGATGCTCTCGGTCATTATTTTGCTCGCCTCTCTCGGGGCGGCCATCGCCGGGATATTGCCGCTTGCCACCGCTGCTCTCCTCGGCGCCGTGCTGATGGTCATAAGCGGTTGTCTTTCGCCAGAAGAAGCCTATCGCGACATCAACTGGAAGATACTGGTCATGTTGGGTGGAATGTTGGCCATTGGCGCCGCCATGCAAAAGACCGGCGCCGCGCTGTTCGTCGCCAGGAATCTCATCGGCCCGCTGGCTGACCTGGGGCCAATCGCCATGATAGCGGTGATTTTCCTGGCGTCCACATTCCTCAGTGTCACCACATCGAACCTGGCAGCCGCCGTCATTATGTCCCCGTTGGCGCTCAACGTCGCCGCGAGCTCAGGCGGCAACCCGCGCACCCTGCTCATGGCCGTGATGTTGGGCGTCTCCACTGCATTTGTGACGCCCTTTGCCCACCAGGCCAATCTGGTGGTCATGGGCCCAGGCAATTACCGTTTCAACGATTACGTCAAAGTTGGGGCATTGCTGAGCCTGGTCCTGTTCCTCGTGACACTGGCCGCCTTGCCCATCATCTGGCCTCTGTAGCAGCCGAACGACCAGACCAAGCTCAGACGGCGCGGCCAAAGGCGAACCGTTCGAAGCGGTCCTTCTTCGCTTTGCACACAGGGCAGACGCTTGGTGGGTTCTCGCGTGCACACAGATAGCCGCACACCCGACAACGCCACACCGGCAGGCTGCCCTCTTCCACCGTCACCGACATCGCTTTTTTCGCCAACTGCGGCGGCACGTCCGGCCTCCGTTCGGGCACCGGTTGCACCGGTCGCTTCCCGTCGAGTACCTCCTGGGTCACGTACAGGGCGCAGTAACAGGCGCCATACTCGTCGAGGTCCGGGTCGCGATAATCGCACGGGCAGATGATGTCCAGGTCATATTCCTTGTTGCCCTCTGCAATGCGGCACGGACAGGCCCAGTAGCCATAGCGGTCTTCGTTGATCAGCAACCCCTCGATCAGGGACTTGGTGAAGGGGACATCGGGGTTCAGGTGGTAACCCGACGCTTCAGCCTCTTCATACAAACGCCGATACAGCTCATCCACCCTTTTCTCGTCAATCATAGGCCAAGCATCTCCTTCAACTGATCCTTATTGAAGCCGACCACAAACTTGTCGCCGCAAAATACGGTCGGGAAAGCCGGGCGTCGCCCTATCCGCTCCTGTATCTGCGCAACGAGTGCTTCACGCTCCTCTTTGGGCATAAGGTCAACGTAGATGCATTCATACTCCACGTGGTTTTCGTCCAACCACCCCCGCGTCATCTTGCACCAGCCACACGTGCTGAGCGCGTACAGCGTTACGTTCTGGGTATCGCTTTCCGACATGATGTCCTCCCGACATACATAAAATATGTGTCACATTTTGTGCCAACATGGGCATTATAGCACACTCCAACCCGAAACGCCAATG
>DAOTYC010000121.1:0-18396 GCA_034435095.1 Anaerolineae bacterium
CCCGAAATCCGCCCCGCGCGCTGCCTGGGCCTTCATCAGCCGTTCTGTTTCTTCGGCCAGCAGGGGCGTGAAGCGCAGCGCGATGGCCAGAGTGAGGGCCAGCTCGTGGGCCGGCAGGCCCAGGCCCGCCAAAGGCCGCAGCAGGTTTTGTACCCCGTGGGTCACCTCATTGAGTGAAGTGGTCATCGTCAGCAGGTTGATGAGCAAAAACAACGCTATGAAGCGCAGCAGCGAGACGAACGCCAGCTCGACGCTGCACGTCGTCACCCGCACAAAGCCCCACTGCCACAGGTCGCTGCAATCGCCGCGCGTCGCGCTGGCGAAAAAGACCTGCAAGGCCGCCAGCAGAACCATAAACGGCCAGACGGTACGGAACGCCCGCAGTACGTAGCCTGCCGACGCGCCGGCCATGCAAGAAAGCCCCAACAGGGCGAGAACTGCCAATGACATGCCGGCCCAGTCACCCACCGCCAGCAGCGTGGCCGACAACAGAAACGCGCCGACGAGTTTGGTGCGCGGGTCGAGCCTGTGGATGATGGAGTTGGTGGGCGCATACTGCCCGAAGGTTATGAGGCGCGCCAGTTCAAAGTCTTCCATGCTCATCCCAATTCCTTGACCGGTAGCAACTGTATAAGGGCATCGGCCAGCTCGCCAAGGGAGAGCGCATTGGGGGGAAGCGGCACGCCTGCGGCCCGCAGCCCGGCGCTGATGGCTGCCGCAGACGGCAGGTCGAGCCCCCATTCTCGGAGCAAAGCCGGCTGGGCGAAGACGTCTCGTATTGCGCCGCGCAACATCTGCTCTCCCTCGCGCAGAACCTCGACGTGTCGCACGAGGGCAACCAGGTCGTCCATGTTGTGCGAGCTCACCACCACAGTCAGTCCACGGTCGGTCTGCCACTGTCGCAGGCGGGCCAACAACTCGCGGCGTCCATGTGGATCGAGGCCGGCCGTCGGCTCGTCGAGCAACAAGGCGGTAGGGCGCATCGCCAGGACACCGGCCAGGGCCGCTTTGCGCCGCTCGCCGCCGCTCAGGGTGAATGTCAGGCGGTCTTTGAAGGCCTCAAATGGCAACCCAACCGCCTCCATCGCTTCCCTGACCCGCTCACGCACTTCGGCGCGCGTCAGGCCCTGATTGCGCGGGGCGAAGGCTACGTCGTCTCCTACATAGCGTTCAAATAGCTGGTCTTCGGGAAGTTGGAAGACCATGCCGACCCGCTGCCTGACTTCTCTCAGGTCGGTGCGGCCGTCGCTCAGGTCGGCGCCCTCGACCCAGACCTGCCCGGCCTGCGGCCGGATGAGCCCGCACAGATGTTGCAGGAGGGTTGACTTGCCGCTACCGGTCGGCCCTATGAGGCCGACGGAGTCGCCGCGGCCGATTTCCAGTGAGATGTCGTGCAGCGAGGGCGTCTCGAACGGAGTGCCGCGCCCGTAAACGTGGCTCAGATGGCGGACAGCGAAGAATGGGCCGTTCCGTGTACTGACAAGGCCAGGGCCCGCGTCTCTGGCGCAACCGTCGTCCGCTGCGGCCCGATTCGGCCACGAGGCAAGCTGAAGCGCGCGGAGGGCGTCAAGCACTTCGGCGACGGTCAGGCAAGTCGGCGGGAAGCGATTGTCGCGCCGATGGAGCTCATGGGCCAGGGCGGGGACAGGAGGCAGCTCCAGGCCGAACCGTTCCAATGCGTCCGCTTCGCCGAAAACCTGGCGCGGCGTCCCACTGAGGACCAGCTCGCCCTCGTGCAGGACGGCAATGCGCTCCGCTTCCAGTGCCTCTTCCATGTGATGGGTAATCGCGACGATGGCGACGCCGGTCCGGTGCAACTGCCGAATGAGTCTCAGCACTTCGCGCCGGCCGGCCGGGTCGAGCATGGCCGTGGCTTCGTCCAGCACCAGACACTTGGGGCGCATCGCCAGGATACCGGCAATGGCGACGCGCTGTTTCTGCCCGGCGGACAGCCGGCTGGGCGGGCGCAGGCGGTGATGCCACATGTCAACAGAAACGAGAGCCTGACGAATGCGCTCGGCCATCTCGCCGCGCGGCACGCCCAGATTCTCCAGCCCGAACGCGACATCTTCCTCGATGGTATTGGCAACCAACTGATCGTCGGGCGACTGGAACACTAGGCCGACCCGCTGCCGGATGTCCCGAAGTCGGTGCGGGTCCGCGGTGCTCCAGCCGGCCACTGTAATCCGCCCGGACGTGGGCGTGAGCAGGCCGTTGAGCAGTCGTGCCAACGTTGACTTGCCCGAGCCGTTGCGCCCCAAGATGGCCCAGTATTCACCTTCGCCGATGCTGAGCGTGATGTCCTTCAGCGCGTGGATGCGCGCGTTGTAGGACTCGTACACGTAGTCAACATGTTCGATTTCGATAAACGCTGACATACAAAAAGCCTCGTCGCCGAAAGCGACAAGGCCTGCGCTGCGGGCAAGATCTGTAGCGGACAGAAATCGCTTGGCAGGAGGGCTTGGCCTTGCCGTCTCGGTCATACATGATCCAAGCGGCTACTCCTCTGCCACACCGGATGCAATTGCTTGAATTCGGTATGTGCTCACCGCCGCGCCGTGCGGTCGGTGGCGAAGCGTATTATAACATGATTGGCCGTACATAGCAAAACGCGCCAATGCGCCGGGAATCCAGCCCCAGTGCCGGGTTTGACAGATTCCTCGCCTCATGATAATATCATGCCAGACGCCACCGTATCTGGATGCGTCAACGGAGGCAAGCTCATATCGGCGATGAGGCTCGCCGTCTGCCGAAAAATGCCCGGCTGACCAACCGGCTGATAGCTTCTACCGCTCATCTGACTCGTTCGTGTCAGATGAGGTAGAGGCTTTTCTTTTTGACAGAATCAGAGAGGCCAGCATGTCGCGCGTGAAGCGTGCGGTGACATTCGTTCCAGTATCTGAATATCAGCCGACTGAGGAATCAGAAGGCGATTATGTGGACCGCCTGATCGTCGCCTTGCACCATCCGGTGCCCGACCGGGCCGGGCTGGCGATTGATGTGCTGGCGTATATGCTGCATGAGCCTCGGGCGGTGCAGCCGTTGATTGAACTGCTGCATGAAACGGAGGACATGTCCATTCTCAAGCAGGCGGTCTTGGCCCTGGGCCACCTGCGAGACCCGCAGGCCATCCCTCCATTGATTGAGCTGTTGCGCGACGAAGATGCGCCGCTGGTCGCCCGACATGCGGCAGTGGAAGCTCTGGCACAGATTGGCGGCCAGGCGGCCGAAGAGGGCCTGCGCATCGCTCTGGCCGGGCCTTCGGCGGCCATACGGAAGCTGGCTGAAACCAAACTGGCCGCCCTGCGACGCGGAAAAGGAGAATAGCGATGGAGTTCTCGAATATCAGTTCGCCCTATCGTCTCTCATCGGTGGACGAACTGCCCACGCGCATTCAGCAACATCTCTGGGCGCAATTGTCTGACGACGAGAGCCCGCTCTACCTATGCGTCATGCCCCGCGAGCGGAGCTGGCTGCAGATGGTGTTAGGTATCTCCAAAGAGTTCACTTTCTTCGTGCTGACCCCTAAACAAGTGATGCTGATCCACGATACACCAAAGGGACAGGAAGTGCAGGCCTGCCGCGTGGACGAGCTGACCTATTTTGAGGCCGGCATGATTCTTCTGAACTCCTGGTTCAAAGCCCCGCCCTCCGTGACGACCGCCAGCGGGCCCATCTACGTCCGCTACAATTCAGTCTTTGAGCGGGAGTTTCACGCGGCCATTCTGTATCTCCGCAAGCTCACTTTGGGCCTCGACCTGGAGATCGAAGGCGTATTCTCGGAGATGCCTGGCGAACCGTTGCTCCAGGCGCTGCCCATCAAGTTCAACAACGTCTCCCGTCGCTATTGGTTGCGCGGCGAAGCCGCGCTGTCGGCTCTGCTCGTGCCGGTAATCAGGACGCCGTACCTGCGCTATTTCCGGCGGGTCTATTCCTTCGCTACGGCCATAATTTTGACCAACTGGCAGGTGCTGCTGGTCATCGAACAGGGGAGTGAAGGTAGCGCAGGCAAGTATGGGCAGGCCTGGCTGTTCTGCCCATTGAGCCACATCGCCACCGTATCCCTGGACGACACGCCCGCTTACGGGCTGCGAGCGCTGCGTCTGGAACTGCAGGCCGGTTCACGGCAGGATACCGTCGAGGCGCCCTATCCGCCGGAGATGGAGGGCGATTTTCAGCGTTTCGTGGAGGCGGTCCGGCGGGCCAGAGAACGTCTGACCTGAGGTTTTTGTGGGAACCGCGGAGGCGTAAAGTCCGTGACGCCAATTGAAAAGGCGCGGAGTGGGCGGCAGACCCTTTCGCATCTTCCGTCCATTCCGCGCGTATTGTGATGCAAACGCCTCTAATCAACAGCAGGTCGGGCATGGAAACCCGACCTGCCGATTGGTCCCTTACAGCTTTTCGCGGATGTAGTCCAGCATAGGCGGCACGACGTGCGGCATCAGCAGGGGCAACATGTTGGGCAGCAGCCGATCCATCACCTGGGGCATCAGGTCGGGCATCTGTTCCTTCATGTGCGGCGGCATCGGAATGCGCTTTTCCACGGCGGCCAACATATCGGGCATGACCTTGGGCATGATCATGGGCATCATCATCGGCATCATCTTGGGCATCATCACGCCCATGGCCGGCAACATGCCTGGCACGTGCCGGGCGACCTTCATCATCGCGACCATCGGGCCCGGCATGGCAGCGAACATCTGGGGGAACAGCTCGGCCATCAGATCGGCCATCGCCTTGGGCTTGAGCAACAGGATCATCTTCTCGAAAACGCCCCACATCTCCAGCGCGTAATCGGTCGGGTCCTGGTGGGGAATGTCCGCCGCGTCGCACAGCACATGGCCCAGATCCATGACCTTGAGGTCGCGGCCGGTCTTATGTGCGGTCACCCGCAACTGCACCTGACAGCACGGGCAGGCTGTCACCACCGCATCGGCCTTAATGTCATCCGCTTCTTTGAGCCGGAAGTCGCCGATGCGCAACGCCGCCTCCGGGTCGGCCACCAGGCTGAGCACCGAACCGCAGCAGTGAGCGTTTTCCCGATTGTGTTCCATCTCGACGAACTCAACGCCCGGCACTGCTCTGAGGAGCGCGCGCGGCTCTTCGTAGATACCGCCGGCCCGTCCCATGTGGCACGAATCGTGCCAGGTCAGCCGCATGTTGACTTCCTTCTCAAGCGTCAACTGCCCCTTGGCCAGTTGTTCGGTCAATATCTCGCTGTAGTGCCTGGTCTCAAAGGGGTAGTCAATGCCCAGCCTGGCCGCCCACTCCGGATAGTAGGTTTTCCACACCAGCCAGCAGGCCGGGCATGACGTAACGATCGTCTTCACTCCCTTGGCTTTCATGGCCTCGATGTTGTGGCGCATGTTCTCAGCCCAGGTGTCCCACAGCCCGGCTACCAGCATGGGGATGCCGCAGCAGTTCTCCTCTTTGCCGAGATAGGTGAACTCGATGCCGGCTTTGTGCAACAGGCAGGCAGTGGCCTGAGCGATGTCGTTTTCCACATAGCTGGCCGTGCAGCCTGGGAAGTAGGCAATCTCGGCCCTGTCCTTGATCATGTGTGCCTTCTCAGGCGGCACCCAGGCGTCGCGGTCCTTGCGATAGCTCGCCCAGATGTTGCCCTGCCCCCGCAGCGCAGCGGCCATCATCTCGAACGGCGGGAAGGTCATCCGCTTCTCGGCGTCAACCAGTTGCCCACGCATCTTGAGCCACGAGGACTCAATTGGCAGGTCGAGTGGGCACTTCACATTGCACACCTCGCAGGTGGTGCAGGCCAGGAACGTGTCAACCTGCTCCTGCGGCATCCTGGCACGGCCCTCCATGTATTCACGCAGGAAGAACCA
This sequence comes from Anaerolineae bacterium, assembly GCA_034435095.1. Taxonomy (GTDB): domain Bacteria; phylum Chloroflexota; class Anaerolineae; order DAOTYC01; family DAOTYC01; genus DAOTYC01. The sequence goes on from DAOTYC010000121.1 coordinate 5,844, forward strand.
CTTGCCGCGGGGCGATTGGCTCTCCCAGCCGCGACCATAGTATTGGTCGCACTCGTCCACGCAATAGCCGCACTGCGCGCAGGCGTAGGCATACCAGGCCACATCATCGGCGATGCCGCGCCTGCCCTGCCCCTCGATGCGCTCGCCGATGGGCGAACGGGCGGCATTGCCGAAGGGACGAATCACCGGCTCGAAGGCCGAGGCCAGACCCATGAACGTCCCCAGCAGGCCTGCGCCGTCCATGACCTTGCCGGGGTTCATCACGCCGGCCGGGTCAACCTGGGCCTTGAATTGCCGCAGGCGATTCAGCCGCTCCCTGCCCAGCACGCTCTCGGCCTCGCGGGCGAAGTACAGACCAGTGGAATAAGCTCGGCCGCCATGCTTCCTGGCAATTTTGATAATGGACAGCGCCAGAGCAAAGGCCATGTTGTAGCCAAACTGCCGTGCGTCGTGGGGAATGAAGCCCAACAGCGTGCTTTCCGGCCCGTTGGGCCCGACGGCCACCATGCCTTCCATCGCAAACGGCTGCCTGATGGCCGACTGAACGTCGTCCAGCGCGCCGGCCAGGCCGTTCAGCGGCACGACCACTTCGGCGGGCACCAGGCTGGGCCCCAGCCGTTTGGCATGCAGCAGATTGAACCGTTCGGCCCATTCGTGCCGGGCAATCTCATCGGGCAGCAGCCGGCCGCCCTGTGCCTGGACGATGGCCGACAGGCGATTCTCGATGTCCGCTTTGTTCGACACGGGCGCGACGAACAGCGCGATGTACGATTCGGGCAACGTCGGCCGATGCTCGTGGACGGGATGTCCGTGCTCCAGCCTGGGCGGGACTTTGTTCTTGAGGTCAGCCATCCGCGGATTGATGAAGCTGACCGACCACAGCGGCAACCGTGCCTCGTAGGCCGCCTGAATCGCCGCGGCGAGTTGAGCCGCGCCCTGAAATTCAACGGCCCACACGGCTTCCTCTTCCAGCGGCCTGACCTTGAGGGTGACCTCGGTGATGATGCCGGTAGTGCCCTCAGCGTCGCTGATCAGCGACAGGTCCTCTCCGCTAAAAGTCTTCACCTCGCCAGTGGGCAGTACGACGCGGGCCGATACCACGTTCTCAATGAACGGGCCGTATTGGTAGCCGCCGAAACCGACGCCGCCCTGCGCCAGCCAGCCACCGACGGTGGAGGACGGCGCGCTGGACGGATAGACGCGCAACGCCAGGCCCTGTTTGTTGAGCTCACGTTCCAAATCCTGCCAGACCGTGGCCGGCCGCACTGTGGCGGTCATGGCCTGCGGGTCAATGGACAGGATTCGGCGCAGGCGGTGCATATCCACGGTCACCCCGCCCTTGACGGGCAGGACTCCACCGTAGCCGGAGGTGGCCTTGCCGCGCGGCACCAACGGAATGCGGTGCTGGCTGGCCCACTTCACAAGCTGGACGATCTCGTCCTCGCTGCGAGGTTGCACCACGGCGTCGGCCACGCCTTTGCCCAGCAAGGGCTTAATGAGAAAGGGGATTTCGCCGACATCATGGCTGTATATTCTGCGTTCGAGCAGGTCATAGGAGACGCGGTCTCCAAACATCTGGGTTAGTTCTTCACGCCGCTCGGCTGTCAAACTGGTCATGGGTCTGTACCTCCTGATTTTCGCATACATAAAGGGCTAATCAATCACCGTCATTTCGGCGATTTGTTTCAAACGTCTGAGCAGGAAAGAACGTTCCTGCCCAAGTTCAGCGATTGTGTCGGCCAGCCGCTCGCCCAGCCGCGAGATGCGGGACACGTAGGCGGGATCGCGCACCGGTATGTGCGCCGCCGCTTCAACCAGGCGGGCCGGAGGCAGGTCGCAGGCGGCAGCCAGCCGTTCGATGGTGGCGGCCTGTCCGGTGAAGACATCCTGGAGTGTCCAAAATTGCCCCGCCAGGATGTAGAGGCTTGCCTGTCCGTCCACTTTTACCGGCACGGTCACATAGCTCAGCCCGACATGGCACTGCACGACGGCCGGCCCACCGGCCGAGGCGGCGATACACTCTCGGCGGGAGTTCCGACAGCGTCTCTCGCCTTCCGGAGAAGAGAGCAGCAACTGACAAAAGGCGCATGGCTGGCTGATCCTGGTCGCCGGCGAGCCGTCCGCGGTGCATATCAGAGTCGCTACCTCGCAGGCTTCGGCGAAAATGTCCTGCACGGCCTGGATGCATCCTGAAGGCAAGAGGCCTGCGCCCGAATGGGACAGGGACTGGTCGGCGGTCGGCTGCGCCAGCGTGGATTGTCGTTGGGCCTCCAGCCAGCGTTCGATTTCCTGGCGGTGAAAGCGCCACTGCCCGCCGACTTTGAAGCCGCGCAAGCGGCCATCCTCCAACATTCGGTAGATGGTGACGCGGTCAACCTGCAACATCTCCTGGAGTTGTCTGGTGGTGAGCAAGTCTTTCATCGGCCAGGATTATAACATCAGTCCGCAATCTTGTCAAATCATGTTATAAAATTTAATAACTTGTTGTAGTAGCCGTAGGTCGGGTTTCCATACCCGACCTACGGCGACAGGTTTGGAAACCTGCCCTACGACTCGCCTGAAATTCTGGATGCACCCCGTCGGGGCCGTTTCTTGACACCATCGTATGTTGCGGTTATCATTATCTCCAGGCGTTCATTCTTGGCAGGCGCGAGGAGGGCAATGAAAACTTTAGCCTGGTACTATCCACGGGACCTGGAGGAGGCGACCCTGCTGTTGCAAGAGCCAGGCGTCGTCCCACACGGCGGCGGCACCGGCCTCTTGCGGACCGGCCTGGGCCACCTGAGCGGCCTGGTTGACCTGCGCTATCTGCCCGTGTTCGACTTCAAAGTGCAAGACGGCGTCATCGAAATGGGCGCGGGCCTGACCTTCGCTGAGGTGGTGCGGCGCATGTCGGCCCTCGACCCCGATTCTGTCCTGGTCAAGTCGCTGGGCCGCGCGGCGGCCACGCCCCTGCGCAACCGCATCACCATTGGCGGCAGCGTGGCGATGGCGCCGCCCTGGTCCGATTTGCTCGGCCCCCTGGTCGCCCTGGAGGCCGAAGTCGTCCTGGCGGGCGGGCGCGAAGAGACCTGTCCGGTAGCCGACTACGTGGCCGACCGCGAGCGGCGGACCGGGACGTTGGTCACCGCCGTGCGAGTCAGACGTGAGCCGTGGCAGAGTGTCTATATGCGGGCGACGGCCACCCACTTCGATTATGCTGCCTTCACCATCACCCTCTTAGCCAAAACGAACAATGGTGTGGTCGAAGACATCCGGTTGGTCGTGGTGGGCGCCAAGAACAAGGTCAACCGCCTGCGCGAGCTGGAGGCCAGCCTGATCGGCCAGCCGGCCGGCGCACTGCGCGCGCCCGCCCTGGGCGCAGACCTTGGGCTTGAATTCCCGGCCAAGACCATCGGCGGGCCGGAGTACGTCGCCCACCTGTTCCACGTCGAGTTGGAACGGGCGTTGGCAGCGTTAGGATGAAGCGAACAGGAGAGAGTTCTGGTTATGGAAGGGACATTTGAAGTCAACGGCAAGGCAGAGCGATGGATTTTTGACGCCGATGCGACCTTGCTCCATGTGTTGCGCGAGAACGGCCATACCGAAGTCAAGAATGGTTGCAGCGCGGGGGAATGCGGCGCGTGCCTGGTGTTGCTCGACGGTCAGCCGGTCAATTCGTGTCAGGTGTTGGCGGCTTCCGCAGTTGGCCGGCGCATTGTCACTGTGGCGGGCATCGGCGGTATCCACTTGCCGCACCCCATTCAACTGGCCTTCGCTGATGCGGGCGCGGTGCAGTGTGGGTTCTGCACGCCGGGCATGGTGATCGCCGCCTACGCGCTGCTGCAGGAGAACCCTGACCCCTCAGAGGACGACATCAAGCGTGCCCTGGATGGCAACCTGTGTCGCTGCACCGGTTATGTCAAGATTATCGAGGGCGTGCGGCTGGCGGCCCAAAGGATGAGAGCCCATGGCTGAGTTCAAAATCGTAGGCAAAGATGTGCGCAAGATTGACGCACTGTCCCTGTCCACCGGGGCGGCCCTGTTCGCCGATGACTACCCCATCCAGGACCCACTTCATCTGGCAATTCTCTACTCTCCCTACGCCCATGCCGAAATCGTGGACATAGACGCACGAGAAGCAGAAGCCATGCCCGGCGTGGTGGATGTCCTGAGCTACAAGAACGTCCCCAGGGTGTGGTACTCCACGGCCGGCCAGGGCTATCCGGAACCGTCGCCGTATGATACCGTCCTGTTCGACCGCAAAGTGCGCTTTGTCGGCGACCGGGTTGCCCTGGTCGCGGCGGAGTCCGAACGCATCGCCGACGAGGCGCTGAAGGCCATCAAGGTAACCTACAAGGAACTGCCGGCCCTGTTCGACCCCGACCAGGCGATGTCTCGCGGCGCACCGGTGCTGCATACCGACGGGGAGCACGCCGTCATCCCCGCGCCGTATCGGCCGGAAATCAACATGGCTGCGGAGGTGGAAATCGCCTTCGGCGACCTGGAGAAGGGGTTGGCGGAAGCCGACTTCGTGGTGGAGCACACCTACCGCGTCCATTGCGCGTCACATTGTGCCATCGAACCTCACGCCGTCCTGGCGTACTTCGACCCGATGGGACGGTTGGTCCTGGTGAGCAGCACGCAGGTGCCCTTCCATGCGCGGCGCATCGTCTCGCGCGTGTTGGGCCTGCCGCCGGGCGTGCTGCGCGTCATCAAGCCGCGCATCGGCGGCGGCTTTGGCGGCAAACAGGAGGTCATCCTGGAGCCGTTGGTCGCTCTGGTAGCCTGGAAACACAAACGGGCGGCGCGTCTGGTGCTGAGCCGCCGCGAAGTGTTTGTCTCAGCGCGCACCCGCCACGCACAGAAGATTCACCTCAAGATGGGGGGCAGGCACGATGGGACGATCACCGCACTCGAGATGAACGCGTTGATGAACACCGGCGCGTATGGCACACACGCCCTGACCGTGCTGTCCAATACCGGTTCAAAAGTGCTGCCCCTGTTCAACAAGATTGAGAACCTGCGCTTCAAGGGCCACGCCGTGTACACCAACCTGCCCATCGCCGGCGCGTACCGCGGCTACGGCGCGACACAGGGTTACTTCGCCTTCAACCAGCACCTGGACATCATCGCCCGGCAGACCGGCCAGGATGTGGTCGAGTTCTGCAAGAAATGGCACATCAAGGCGGGCGAGACGTCGGGGGTGTTCGAAGCGCTGGGTGAGGGCAAGGCGGGCGTCAGGCAGGTGATCCGTTCGTGCCGCCTGAGCGAGTGCCTGGACAAAGGCGCGGCGGCCATCGAGTGGTATGCCAAGCGCGACCGGCGCATCCGTTCCGGCCCGGACCGCATCCGTGGCGTCGGTCTGGCTATCTCCATGCAAGGCTCGGCCATCCCGCTGATTGACATGGGCAGTGCGACCATGAAGATGAACGAGGATGGCTCGTTCAACCTCCACGTGGGCGCAACCGACATCGGCACTGGCTCGGACACCATCCTGGCCCAAATCGCCGCCGAGGTGCTGCGCATCCCGGTTGAGCGGATTATCGTCCTGTCGTCGGATACCGACCTGACGCCCTTCGATACCGGGGCCTACGCCTCGTCAACCACCTACCTGTCTGGCGAGGCGGTGCGGAAGTGCGCCGAGAAGGTCAAAGCGCAGATTCTGGCTGTAGCCGCGGAAATGCTCGCCGTCTCGCCGGATGCGCTCGCTCTGGACAACGGCCAGGTCAGGCATCCCAACCGGCAGTTGGTGTTGTCGTATGAGGACATCGCCTGCTATTCGTTGTATTCTCAGAATCAGTTCCAGATACAGGCCGAAGCATCGCATTTCACTACGGAGTCGCCGCCACCGTTCTGCGCTCAGTTCGCCGAAGTGGAGGTTGATACACGCACGGGCCGCATCACCGTCGTCAAGTTCGTCTCGGCCGTGGACTGCGGCCAGCCGATCAACCCCACGCTGGCCGAGGGACAGGTCGAAGGAGCGGTGGTCAACGGAATCAGCTACGCGCTGTGGGAGGAGTACCGCTTCAACAAGCTGGGCGCCATGCGCAACCCGTCGTTCGGGCATTACAAAATCTTCACCGCCGCAGATATTCCGCAAATTGAGACCTATCTGGTTGATTCTTACGAGGAGACCGGGCCGTTTGGGGCCAAGTCCATCGCCGAGATCGCCATCAATGGGCCGGCGCCGGCCATCGCCAACGCGGTGTACGACGCGGTCGGCGTCCGATTATTCGAGACGCCGTTCACGCCGGAACGGGTCTTGAAGGCGATGGATGAACAAAACCTGGAGACATAAATGAGTAGCGGCCACGGCAGGCTGTCCTGTGTAAAAGGCCGCCCAACGCAGACCTGGAGGCTTCATGACATCGGGTTATGTGGTGATCAGGCATGGGCTGGTTGCCCTGCCGGGAGCAGATGATTGGCAGCCAGTTGACATCGTGATTCGAGATGGGACCATCGCTGCAATCGGTCGCGATCTGGAGTGCGTCGGCCAAGTGGACGCCGTACACGATGCCGCCGGGCTGTGGATATTGCCCGGCGCGATAGACGCGCACGTCCACTTCGACGACCCCGGCTACACCGAACGGGAAAATTTCACCGCTGGCAGCTCGGCGGCGGCGGCGGGCGGCGTCACGACGGTCATTGACATGCCGTGTACCTCCGTCCCGCCAGTCACGACGGTCGAAAACATGCAACGCAAGCTGGAGGCCATCGAGCACAAGTCGGTGGTTGATTTTGGGCTGTACGGCGGAGTGTGCGCTCAGTCGTTTGAAGGAGACTGGCAAAAGGACATCCAGGAGCTGTCGCGTTACGTTTTGGGATTCAAGACCTACCTGACTTCTGGGATGCAGACCTTTCAGCGGTTGGACCATTACCACCTGCAACAGGTGCTGGAAGCGGCCCGCGATGTGGGCCTGCCTGTCCTGCTGCACGCCGAAGATCACGATTACGTGCAGGCCGCGACCGATGCGGCGCGTTGGAAGGGCCACAGCCCCAGAGAGTACTACGAGTCGCGTCCGGAAATCGCCGAGACGCTGGCCGTGAGCAGCGCGCTGGAGCTGGCGACTTCGGTGGGCGCCGACCTGCACATTGTCCACCTGGCTACGGCCAGAGCCGCCGCCCTGCTGCGCGGCACCGGCGCGACCGGCGAAACCGCGCCGCATTATCTGCAATTCGACCTGGAGGACTTCGAGCGTATAGGCAGCGCGCTCAAAGTCGCGCCAGCGGTGAAGCGGGTGGAGAACAGGGACGGGCTGTGGGAATTGCTGGCTGCGGGCGCGATTGCCTTTGTCGCCTCCGACCACGCTCCCTGTCCGGCGCACGAGAAGAACACAGGCTCGATCTGGACCGATTATGGCGGCATTCCGGGTGTCGGGACGCTCCTGCCTTACATGGTGTCCGAAGGGTACATGGCCGGGCGGCTGACCCTCAGCCGACTGACCGAAGCCATCGCCGGGATGCCGGCGCAGCGCTACGGCCTCGCCCGCCGCAAAGGCGCGATTGCCGTTGGCAACGATGCCGACCTGGTATGGTTTGACCCGAACGCCGAATGGACCGTCGAGGGACAGAAGTTTCTTTCACAGGGCAAGGTCACACCTTTTGAAGGGATGCGTTTCAAGGGCCGCGTGGTCAAAACCTTTGTGCGTGGCCGCGAAGTGTACAACTGCGAATCGGGCATTTGCGTCGAACCTGGCTACGGCCGCTGGCTCGCCAGAAATGAATTGTAGGCTACAGAGGCGCAAAGGACACGCAGGGAGTGCGAAATACCAGGCCTCCTGGCGTTGTTGGCGTCTTGGTGGTGAATAGAGGATGGTAAGCAGTGGCGCAACTCGTGGTGGTCGCCCTGGGCGGCAACTCGTTGATCAAAGACGCCAAACATATAACCGTGCCGGACCAATATGCGGCGTGCGTCGAGACCTGCCGGCATCTGGTCGGCCTGCTGGAACGCGACTACGACCTGGTCATCACGCACGGCAACGGCCCGCAGGTTGGCTTCATCTTGCGCCGGTCCGACCTCTCCCAGCACGAGCTGCACCCGGTGCCGCTGGACTCCTGCGTAGCCGACACGCAGGGCGCCATCGGCTACAACATCCAGATGGCCCTGCACAACGAGCTGCGCCGGCTGGGCATCAAGCGGACAGTGGTCAGCCTGGTCACTCAGACGGTTGTGCGCGCCGATGACCCGGCCTTTCAGAATCCCAGCAAGCCCATCGGTTCGTTCATGACCGCGGCGGTGGCCCTTCAGCGTCAGCGCGAGAGTGGCTGGCAGGTGATGGAAGACGCCGGGCGTGGCTATCGGCGCGTGGTGCCTTCCCCCGAGCCATACGAGATCGTTGAACTGGCGGCCATCAGATGCCTGCTTGCCGGGCGGGTCATCACTGTCGCCGTTGGCGGCGGGGGCATCCCCGTCATCCGCGATGAGAACGGCGACCTGAAGGGAGTCGAGGCCGTCATTGACAAGGACCTGGCCTCCAGCCTGCTGGCCCGCAACCTTGGCGCCGACCTGTTCATCATCTCCACTGCCGTGCCGAAGGTGTGTCTCAACTATGGCAAACCCAACGAAATCCCGCTCGACCGCATGACCGTGCAGGCGGCGGAACAATACATGGTGCACGGCCACTTCGCCCGCGGCAGCATGTTGCCCAAGATCAAGGCCTGCGTCGAGTTCGTCAGGGCGACCGGCAACCGGGCCATCGTCACCAGCCCGGAGAACATCATCGCCGCGCTGGAGGGGAAATCCGGCACGACGATTGCCTAGCTCAGAGGCTTCTTTTCCCCCACGTGGACGGCCGCCGCGCCCAGCATCAGGCGGTGAAAGCGCACGTTGACGAAGCCGGCGGCTCTCATCTCCTCGGCCAGCTCCTCAGCCGAGAGGAAGGCACGCGCCGATTGCGGCAGATAGGCATACGCCTCACGTTGGCCACTGATCCACCCGCCCAGGGTGGGCACAACCCGGAAGAAATACCACCAGTAGATGTCTGAGATCAGCCGCTGCGGCGGGCGCGACACCTCCAGGCAGGCCATCCGTCCGCCGGGCTTGAGCACGCGCCACATCTCGCGCAAGGTGCGGGCGATGTCGGCTACGTTGCGCAGGGCAAAGCCGGTTGCCACGCCGTCGAACGTCGCATCAGGGTAGGGCAGGGCCAGCGCGTCGCCGCAGACAAAGGCCACGCGCTCGCCCGCCGAGAATTTGCGCCGCCCAACCAACATCATGTCCATGCAAAAGTCCAGCGCGGCCACCTGACTGTGCGGATAGAGCCGCGTTATCTCGCGGGCGATGTCACCCGTGCCCGCTGCCACGTCCAAAGCCGCGCCATCGGGCGGCAGGCGCAGCTCGCGGGCGACCAGCCGTCGCCAGGCGACATCGCGGCCGAACGTCATGATGCGATTCATCAGATCATAACGCGGTGCGATGGCGGCAAACATGCGGGCCACATAGCGCGGCTTGTCTTTTTCCAGGTCTCCGTACAAGTCGGCCTATCCTTTCCAGGGGCACAGGCGGCGTTCCAGGTAATCCACGGCGAAGAACAGCGCCAGGCCGAGCAGCCCCATGGCCACGACGCCGGCGTACATGGCCGTGTAATCCAGCCGGCCCCACGTGGCGACGATGATGTAGTATCCCAGGCCGGAGGTAGTGGCAAAGGATTCGGCGAAGAACAGCACCGCAATGGCCGTGCCGATGCTGATGCGGATGGCGGTCAGCACGGCGGGCAGACAGGCCGGCAGATAGACAAAGCGAAAGAGGGCGCGCCGGCCCGCGCCCAATGACCGCACCGAGTGAATCAGCTCGGGGCGGATGGCGCTGGCCTCGTCACGGACGACAACCAGAATCTGAAACCACAGGATCAAGGTGATGAGAAAGACCTTCGAGGCGTCGCCGATGCCCAGCAGCAGCAGCACGATGGGCAGGAAGACGATTTTGGGCACCGGATAGACGAGGTAGATCAGCGGCGAGAACAGGCGGTTGACGGCCTTGCTCTGCCCCAACACCAGGCCGGGCGGCGTGGCCAGGGCGACGGCCAGGGCGATGCTGACCAGCGTGCGCCCGGCGCTGGTCAGCAAATGGCGGCCCAGCTCGCCGGGCAGGTCGCGAAAGAAGACGACCAGCACATCCGACGGCGGCGGCAAGACGTTGAGGCGCAACGCGCGGGCGACAGCCTCCCACAAGAGCAGCAACAATGCTGTGGTGAGCGCGACATGACGCAGTTTCATCGCGCCAGTTTCCCCCGCAGCTCACTGCAACGGCGGTGGAACTCCGCCGATTGGCGGTATGCGGCCACATCGTCGCACGGATTGTCCACCACCCAGGCGGCGCCGGTTGGCGGCTGCCCCAGCACCAATATCCGCCGCCCCAGCAGCACCGCCTCTTCGATGCTGTGAGTCACCAGGACGGTGGTAATGGCCATCTCTTGCTGGAGCGACAGCACGACGTTCTGCAGGTCCTCGCGGGTCAGCGCGTCGAGTGAGGAGAAAGGCTCGTCCATGAGCAGCACGTCGGGTTGGACGACCAGCGTGCGGGCAATGGCCGTTCTCTGTCTCTGACCGCCGGAAATGTGTCCTGGATACTTGTCGCGCAGGTCGTAGATGTCCAGCCGCTTGAGCCAGAAGGCCACACGTTCCCTGGCCTGTCGGTCCAGCCGGTCCAGGCCGTAGAATTGGCGGATGCGTAAGCCCAGCTCGACGTTGCCCTGCACGGTCGCCCACGGCAGCAGGCCATAGTCCTGCAGGATGAGGCCGGTGCGCCCACGGTCTTTGCGAGGGACGCGTTCGCCGGCCACGGTGATGCTCCCGGCAGCGGGCTGATAGAGCCCGCTGATCAGATAGAGCAGGGTTGTCTTGCCGCAGCCGGACGGCCCAATGACCGCCCACGATTCGCCGGCGGCGACGCTCCAACTAAATCCGCTAAATATCGGTGGGCCATTCTTGTAAGCAAAGCCGACACCCACAAAATCAATCATAATCAGTCGTGTACAACCACCACACCAGCGGAACTTCAACAACCCCACAGCGGCACGGCAAACATCAGGCGGAAGAGCGGAAAACGTCGAAAGAGATTTCAACGCGGCCCGGGAACAGGTGTCTTACTCATCGAGGTTCGCGAAGCGACGCCAAAACTTGTTTGCATAGTTTGGCTGCTATCCAAATATCTGTCACCTCTGCGAACAAATCACTGAGAAGGTCAAGGCGATTCAGTTTGCCCAAGACCATGAGCGGACCAGAATTGCATACCACTACAGGTGTCACGAGCAGCCCAGTTCTTCCGCCAGAGTCTCGAGGCTGAACGGAGGTTCCATGCCTCGCGCATAAGCGCGCCGGGCCAGCTCAGATTGAGATACACCTGCCTGCTGCGCTGCCGCGGCAAAGGAGATCCCGCCACGCGCATAGCGATCAAGAGATTGCTCGATCTTAAACTCCCGCAGCCCAAGCTCAAGCAAATCTATCAATAACCCCTCACCAACAGAGTCCAACTCCCTGGCTAATTCGTCTGGAACAACCAAAGTCAACGATCTAATTGACATAGCAACACCTCAATCTTCCCCGCGGTCAACGTTCAGTATATCACGCCCATATATCAGTGTCAACTGCTTTAGGGCAGGAACTGGGCGGCCACCAGCTTGTCATAAACCTCCTGTGCGGGTTTGGAGCGCATATCGTCCGCAATCATCCCCTTGCTCGACATCCACTCCCACACATCGCGCACTTCGTCCACAGTCGGCACGCCGGCGCTCGGGAAGACGGGCATCTCAAATGAGTCCTGGACGGGCTGAGGCACGCGGCCTTTGTCAATCAGCAGCGAACGGTATTTCTCGGGCTCGTTGTTGATGGCCTGTACCGCCTGCTCGTAGGCTTTGAGGAACCGCTTAACAGCCGTCGGCTTGCTGCCCAATGTGCGGGCCGAGACCGTGACCACACTTTGAGCGTACTCAGGATGTGCCCGGTCGTCAATGACAATGTGCGCTCCTTGCGCCACAGCCAGCGAAGCCAGCGGTTCGGGCAGGCAGGCAGCCGGCAATTTGCCGTTGGACAGCAGTTCGAGCCGCACGGGAATTTTGGCGACCTCCTCCTTAACGATGTCCTGTCCTGCCAGGCCTTCCGCCTGGAGCAGCCGGTCAACCACATATTCGATGATCGAGTTGGTTGAGATGCCAATCTTGACGCCCTTCAGGCCCTCCGGCGACCTGATCGCCTGGTCTGAGGACAGGATGGCGAACATGGCCTTCTGGAGTGTGGCCCGCATCGCCGTGCGCACGACCCTGACCCGGTCATCCTCTTTGTTGAGCAGGGCGGCCGAGATCAGGTCGTTGACCTCGGCGTCAATCTGGCCGGCTTGGAGGGCCACATCCCTCTCCAGCGCGCTGGAGAAAGGCACCAGTTCCACGGCCAGGCCCTCGGCTGTGAAGAAACCCTCTTGCTCAGCGACGTACAGGGGCAGGACATCCAGGATAGGCAACACGCCGACCTTGAGCTGTCCCGGCTCTTTGGAGAGCAGGTCGCAACCGCTCAGCGCAACAGCGAGCAGCGCCAACAGCAGCAGGGCGGCTTTCCACAGCCCCCAGAAGGGGCGGCG
>DAOTYC010000122.1:0-8528 GCA_034435095.1 Anaerolineae bacterium
CAAAGTGAGGGTCAGAAGCGAGCGGCTAAGGACGTGGCGGCTGCCCTCATGTGTAGCCCCAGCACGGTGGCCAATGTTCGTCGTCGCTTCAATCGGGAGGGGCTACGGGCAGCGTTGTATGACAAGCCTAGGCCGGGGCAGAAGCCCAAAGTAACCGGTGAAGTGGAAGCCCAATTAATGGTGCTGGCCTGTAGTAAACCGCCGCCTGGTCACGCGCGTTGGACGCTGCGGCTATTGGCTGAGCAGATGGTCGAATTAGAGATTGTAGACTCGATCAGCCATGTCACCGTGGGCCAGGTGCTAAAAAAAACGAAATCAAGCCGTGGCGTCGCCGCTCGTGGTGCATTGGGCGTCCATCAGCGGACTATGTAGCCAAGATGGAGGATGTGCTCGAAGTCTATCAACGGCCCTATGACGCGCGGCGTCCGGTTGTGTGCGTGGATGAATGTAGCAAAGAGCTGCATGATACCCCGCGCGGGAGCCTGTCGCTCCAGCCGGGTGAAGTTGTTCGCCAGGATTATGAGTACGAACGGCGTGGGGTATGCAATGTGTTCCTGGCTATCGAGCCCTTGCGCGGCTGGCGCAGCGTGCGGGTGACAGAGCGGCGGACGAAATTGGACTTCGCTGAAGAGCTGCGTTTTCTGGTGGAAGAGTGCTATCCGGCCGCGGACAAGATCGTGTTGGTAACCGATAACCTGAACACCCATCGGCCTGGCTGTTTGTATGAGCGGTTCCCACCTGAGCAGGCGCGACGCATCGCGGCCAAGCTGGAATGGCATTATACGCCGGAACATGCCAGTTGGCTGAATATTGCCGAGTGCGAATTGTCGGTTTTAGACCGGCAATGCCTCGACCGCCGTATTGCTGATGCTGCGAGCCTGGCCCAAGAGGTCCAGGCATGGCAAGACCGGCGCAATCGCGCCCAAGTGACAGTCGACTGGCAATTTACTACCAAAGATGCGCGCATCAAATTGAAGCGACTCTATCCAGTTATTAAAGAACAAGATTCATCTTAACGGTGTACTAGTTATACCACAAAATACCGCAAATGTCATGCAGAATACATGATAGAGTGCATCCAGAGTTTTAGGCGAGTTAGCAGAAGCCTCAATCACGCCATGCTGAGCGCGGCCCCCCGTCATGCTGAGCCGAAGGCAAAGCATCCCGCGCTGCCCGTGAAGCTGAGATTCTTCGCTTCGCTACTAAGAAACTACCCTGTCCCGTCATTCTGAGCGAAGCGAAGAATCTCAAACCACGAAGCACACGAAGAGCACGAAGAGAATCAATGTTCGCTCAAATTCTTCGTGTCCCTCGTGGTCTTCGTGGTTCAACTGGCGTTTCTTCTCCAATGAGCGGCGCGCCCACGCGCCGTGGGGGAGCTCAGAATGACGGCCGGAAATTCCCACAGAAAAGGGTACGATACCACACGAAAAGCGGCAACTCGCCCGAGTCCTTCAAAAAAAGAAACGCACCCTTATACAGGGTGCGTCACGAAAAACTGTGATCAGAAAGTCAGGCTATGGAGTTGATCGGAGCACGCTTCCCCTGTCGAACCTGAGAGGAATGCTCAACTGACTTTCATCTCCGCGCGGATTTCTTTGATCCAGGTGATGACTTGAGCCACCAGCTTGCTGATGCCGTCGTAGTCACCTTTGGCGATGAGGTCTTTTCTGAGCAGATTCGAGCCCATGCCGACGCAGGCCACACCCGCCTTGAACCACGCTTCCAGGTTCTCTCTGGTCGCTTCCACCCCACCGGCCGGCAACAGTGAATGCCACGGACACGGTGCCAGGACGGCCTTGACGAATTCTGTTCCGCCCATGGTGTTTGCCGGGAAGATTTTAACGATCTCCGCCCCGTACTCCTCAGCCAGAGAGATTTCAGACTCAGTGCCACAGCCGGGTATGTACGCAACCTTGCGGCGATTGCAGACCTTGGCGACATCTGCGCTGAGGGATGGGCTGACCACGAAATTGGCCCCCTCGTTGATGTACATCGCTGCCGTGCCAGGGTCAATCACCGAGCCAACGCCCAAAATCGCATCTGGAGCTTCTTTCGCCAGAAACTCAATGAGCGCGTGGAAGACATGGATGGCCCGGTCGCCGCGGTTCGTAAACTCCAGCACTGGCGCACCGCCAGCCACGCAGGCCTTGATCACATTGGTCGCTACTTCGACGTCAGGGTGGTAGAAAATCGGCACCACCCCGGCGTCCAAAATTGTGTTCAACACCTTCATTCGTTTGAAACGAGCCATTCGGTCACTCTCCTCCGAAAAAACAACTGTGATGAGTTATTGTTTAACGCGCGACGCGCCCAGAGGCGTCGCCGGCCATCAACTTTTCTACTTCGTCGGCGGTCACATAGTTGAAATCGCCCAAAATAGTGTGCTTGAGACAGGATGCAGCCACAGCGAAATCCAGGGCAGACTGGTTATCCGCGCCCGTGATAAGCTTGTAGATCAGGCCACCGTTGAACGAGTCGCCGCCGCCAACCCGATCGACGATGGGGATGATGTCATAGGTCGTTGTGGTGTAGAGCTGGCCGCCAGCCCACAACATGCCGGTCCAGGTGTTGTGCGAAGCCGAAATTGAGCCGCGCAGCGTGACGGCGATGCGCTGCACGTTGGGGAACCGCTTCGCCAGTTCCTCACACACGAAAGCATACTTGTCAGCCTCCACCTTGCCGGAAGTCACGTCGGTGTCGGGCGCTTTAATGCCAAACACTTTATCCGCATCTTCTTCATTGGCCACCACCAGGTCGGTATAGGACACCAGTTCCGGCATGACTTCGGCGGCGGACTTGCCCCATTTCCACAGCTTGGCGCGGTAGTTCAGGTCGCACGATACAGTCAAACCCAGTCGCTTGGCCGTTTGAACCGCCTCCAGAGTGACCGCGGCCGCTCCAGCGGACAACGAGGGCGTGATGCCCGTCCAGTGGAACCAGGCCGCATCTGACAGCATTTTGTCCCAATCGATCATGCCCGGTTCAATGGTGGCGATGGCCGAATCGGCGCGGTCGTAGATGACCTTGCTGCCGCGCGGACCGGAGCCGCTTTCCAGGAAGTAGATGCCCAGCCGCTTGCCGCCCCACACAATCTTGTCCGTCCCCACGCCTGTCTCGCGCACGAACCGCAGGCAGGCGTGTCCCAGGTCATTGTCAGGCAAGCGGGTCACGAAGTCGACCGGGATGCCGTAGTTGGCCAGCGACACCGCCACATTACACTCTGCTCCGGCGTAAGTCACCTCGAACGAGCGAGCCTGCGCGATGCGCAGGTGGCCGGGCGTCGCCAGACGCATCATAATCTCACCAAAGGTCACCACTCTGTTACCCATCTGAATTGCACCCTCTCCTCTGAACTGATATTGAACGGATAACCTGCAATCAGCCAAGACTTCGCGCCGCTAGCGAGAATTATCGCCAACGAACGGTCGCTGTCTTACAAGAACGATTCTAGCACGAATTGAAGAGAGCGTCAACATAACCTGACCCCCTGAACGCTCCCCATCCAGAAATGAACCGAAGAGACTCAGCAGCATGAATTGGTCAAACTGCAGCTTGAACTACCCGAAAACTTTTGCTCAGTTGAACTGATGAACGAGTTACCATGCACAATTGCTCGTTCGGTCTTGAGATCAAACAAGTGGACCTTGTTCACATCGATCAACAAATCGCTTATCTCGCCGGTCGTCACAGTCGCTCGGGGTGGCACTCTGGCAATGAAAGGTTCTCCGTTATTGACGAAATGGAGGTATGCCTCATTTCCCATCAACTCTTTGACATCGAGTCGCGCTTGTATCCTCATGCCAGTCACACCTTTAGGCACGTGGGAGCATATATGGATGTCCTCTGGGCGAATTCCCAATACTACGTCAGACCCCAAGTGTGGTTTCAGAACTTTCATCGAGCACGGCGGCATAGCAAGACGGAATGACCTGGTTTCAATGGCCATCTCATCGTCCGATGCAGTCAATGTCCCTCTAAAGAAATTCATTGATGGACTGCCAATAAAACCTGCTACGAACATATTATTGGGTTCATCATACAGCCTCTGGGGAGTATCTACCTGTTGGAGGACCCCCTTGTTCATCACGGCGATGCGTGTACCCATCGTCATCGCTTCAACTTGATCATGGGTCACATACACAAAAGTGCCTTCGAGTCGTTCGTGCAATTTGATGATCTCCGCGCGGGTTTGAACTCGCAGCTTTGCATCCAGATTGGAAAGCGGTTCGTCCATCAAGAAAACCTTTGGGTGTCGCACGATGGCTCGCCCCAATGCCACACGCTGCCTTTCTCCGCCTGAAAGCTGCTTGGGTTTCCGCCGAAGAAACCGATCGATGCCCAATGCGGCCGCGGCGTCCCGTACACGAGCGTCAATCGTCAGCCTCGGTTCTCGTCGCAATCTTAGCCCAAAAGAAAGGTTGTCATACACATTCATGTGCGGATAGAGAGCGTAATTTTGAAAGACCATCGCTATGTCACGGTCCTTGGGAGGCAGTTCATTGACGCACACGCCATCGATCAGAATCTCGCCTTCATCCACGACCTCCAGGCCCGCTAACATTCTCAATGATGTGGTTTTGCCGCATCCCGAAGGTCCGACAAAAACCATGAACTCTTTGTCAGCGATCTCGATGTTAAGATTATTGACGGCAAGCATTTGACCGAAACACTTGCTTACGTTCACATAACTGACTGATGCCATTGAATGCTCCTGAAATTGGTAGTAGCGCGCAGAAACCGTCTTTTCGCGCAACGCGAAGTACCCAGCGTACTCTGAGCAACTCGCGCGGCAGAGAGGGACTCTTTGCGCATTAAGGCTAATTTCCAAACGGGTCAGTCATCGAGCGGACGGAAAGCAGCATGCAAGTCCACACGTCCCATACCTTGCCCAGACAACCACCAGATGCAAGGCTCAAAACCCGCCTCCCTGATGACACACCGGTCAGGCTGTCCACATTGTGGTGCCGCGCCTCAAGTCCCCCTCTGTCAGTTTCTTAGAGTGCTGCCATGAGGATGTTAACCAAGTCCTGTTCCGTGGGTTCAATCGGATTGAGATGCGTCACACGAGCCGGATCTTCGTAAGCAGCTTTCGCTATGCCGGGGATGTGCTCTTCCTTGATGCCCACATCTCGCAGCGAAGGAATTTTCAAATCCCTGGATAACTTTCTAACCGCCTCAACACCTGCTCTGGCTGCATCCATGAGCGACAAACCGACTACGTTCTCACCCATCAGCTCAGCAATCTTGGCGAATTTTTTCGGGCAAGCCATCAGGTTGTATTCCATAACAGGAGGCAATAGGATGGCATTTGCCACGCCATGCGGCACATCGTAATATCCGCCCAACGGCATAGCCAAAGCATGTGCATTCCCAACGCCGGAGTTGTTAAAAGCAATTCCGGCGATCAGGCTGGCAAGCATCATTTTGTCCCGAGCTTCCAGATCCTCGCCGTTGACGGTAGCCGTCCTCAGGCTTTCACCTATCAGGCTAATCGCTTTTTCCGCCAAAGCATCCGCAATCGGCTCTTGAAAACGTGAAACGTAGGCCTCGATCGCGTGAGTCAGAGCGTCCATTCCAGTTGCCGCAGTGACGGACGGTGGCATACTGACGGTCATAAGCGGATCGACCAAAGCCACTTTAGGAGCCTGGAATACGCTGGCTATGCTCATTTTGTAATGGCGTTCAGGGTCCGTAATGACAGACCACATGCTCACTTCACTTGCGGTACCAGCCGTTGTCGGAATAGCCAGAATGGGGGGAAGTGGCTTCTTGACCTTGTGCAACCCTTCGTAGTCCCGAATCGAACCACCATTTGAAGCCACAATGCCTATCGCTTTAGCGCAGTCCATAGGGCTCCCGCCGCCAACAGCAACCAGTCCGTTGCACTGGCTATCGAGAAACACCTGTGTGCCCTTTTCGACGTTAGCCACCTTGGGATTGGGTTCGACATTGTCGAAAACAACCGCAGCAACGCCCGCTTTGTCAAGGATTTGTTGGAATCGGTCTGCGACTCCCAGCTTACGCATAATCGGGTCTGTGACGAGCAGCGCTCTGGTAATGCCGAATTCTGTGGCGACCTCCCCCACAGTATCAGCAACACCAGCGCCATAGTCCACGCGCGGGATAACTTGAAATGTGAACGATTTGCCAATTATGGGGCTCATTTACCTGTAACCTCCAATTGTAGTTGTTGTTTTTGCCTAAGCACGATTGTTGTTGCCAATAACAGCCGGTGCAGATGAACCTGTGAAACCTGGATGTGATTCCCTCCTTCCTAAATCCCCAAATCTGAATGGTATCATCCCTTGACAGCTCCGAAACTCAGCCCCCGCACCATGTATCTTTGAACGATCATCGCGAAAATAAATATGGGCACGACTATGACGGCTGAGGCAGCACCGATGTGCCCCCAAAAGATGTTACCAAAACTGATCAAGCCAACTGCGGCTACTGGTAACGTCTTGGCATGAAAAGGCGCAAGGAAAAGAGCGAAAAGGAACTCGTTCCAAGAAGTAATAATGCAAAAGATGGCGGTGGCAGCAATGCCAGGAGCACTGAGAGGCAGGACAATCCTCAACAATACGTCAAGACGAGTACCGCCATCTACCAGGACAGCTTCGTCCAATTCGGGAGGTATCTCGCTTACGAAGCCCTGTAAAAGCCACACCGCGAAAGGTAGGTTGAAAGTGATGTGGGTGATAATCAAAGCCCACTGCGTGTCGATCAGGCCGAGGTTCTTCATGATTAAAATGTACGGCAAAGCAACAGTGATAGCGGGGAACATCTGGGTGCTAATCACCCAAAACGCCAGGTCCTTCTTGCCACGGAATCGGAAACGCCCTAGCGCGTAAGCAGCGGGCAATCCGATAATCAACGCAAGCAGTGTGCTCGAAACCGCGACGATCGTGCTGTTCTTCAGAAACACTAAAAAGGGTTCTTTGAGAAATATTTTCTCAAAGTTCGCCAATGTGGGCTGAAACAATAGGACGGGAGGGATGGAAATTGCGTCAGCTTGAGTCTTGATAGACGCAGATAGCAGCCAGAGGATCGGGCCAATGAAAATCAGTACTATGATGCACACTGCTACGATGTAAAATGTTTTCCAAATCGGTGTTTTTTTCTTTCTCATCAAAGCTCCTCTTGTCTCTTCATTAACAACTCGAAGAATGCGCGACACAATGCAATGGTCACAATTAGCATGATGAACGACGCTGCACTTGCCAATCCCATACGATTATGGGCGAAAATAGCCTTATATACATACAAACTAAGGCTTTCAGTAGCTGTGCCTGGGCCGCCCATCGTGATGATGAAAATGATGTCAAATACTTTGACTGCGCTCAGTGTCCGCAACAGACTCACTATCAGAATCGTCGGTACGAGTTGAGGCAAGGTCACATGGACCAGCGTTTGTAAGCCAGATGCTCCATCAATTTGAGCAGCCTCGTATGGCTCTTCTGGGAGTGACTGGACAGCAGCATACACGATAAGAAATACAAAAGGAGTCCATTGCCAGACATCAGTAAGTATGAGCACCAACAGAGCACTCGACCCTTTGGTTAGCCATACTTGTCCACCTAACCCAATCACTTGAAAGAAATAGCCAATCAATCCAAGTTCCGGGTTGTAAAGCCACCGCCAGATCAAACCAACAACCACCGGCGTAGTTATCATCGGGAGTAAGATGAGGCCACGCGCCAAACTCAGCCCTTGCCCTGGCTTATTCAGGAATAGGGCCAGTGCGGTGCCGATGACGACGGACAAGAAAACACTGCCCAAAACAAATTTCACAGTCACCATCAGGTCATTCTGAAAGCTCGGGCTGGTAATGACTTCCTTGTAGTTCTCAAGCCCGACAAAAGGCATCCCAAGTTGAGGTTTGATAATATTGTAATCCCTCAAGCTCAGGTTAAGGGAGAACAGAAGGGGGTAGATGGTCGTAGCCAACAACACAACGATCGTGGGCAACATAAACCAGTACGGCGCGGGTATACGTTGCAAGCGACGAACAAAACCCACCTGTTTTTTCAATGGAACTGTACTTTCGCCAATTAGAGAATAGCGTGAGCATCGGTTTTCTGGTAGTATAGGGGTTCAAAACACCACCTACCGGAGGGACCGATGCTCGGAGTCATTGTACAACATTCGATCGAAATTGTCACGTTCATTTCGCAGCTCTCACTCGCTCTTTCCCAACCGCAAATTCGGCACTTGCTCCGGCTCCTCGAAGCTCTGTTGGTCTGCGGCTCGCGTAAGACGCTCACTCATCTTTGCCGTCAACTGGCTGCTCCATACGACCCCAAGGCGGCAGCCGATTTCTTCCGTGAGAGTCCCTGGCAGGTCGTCGCCCTCAGTGGGCCTCGCAAACGCTGGATGCTGCACAAGTTCTTGCAATTGGCCCACGCTCTATACCTGGCCCCCGTCATCCAAGTCAGTGTGGATGACAGTCTGGGCAAGAAGCACAAAGACACGCGCCACCTCGAAGCCGTCAGTTTCCATCACAATCACACCGAGAGCACGCGCCG
>DAOTYC010000123.1:0-12741 GCA_034435095.1 Anaerolineae bacterium
ATTAGAGCCGTCCGTTCCGAGCGGCCATGAGAGTAGTGCTGGATACCAACATCTTGGTCTCTGCCGTTTTAGGCGGGCGACTTGCCGCCATACTGGACGCTTGGGAGGCGGGCCAATTTACACCGCCCGCGAGTTTCTTGCACGGTTGGGCCATTGAAGTCTCGCCGGGCAGGTGGTGGGGCGCACTCCCGCCGTGCCGCATTTTGACACGTGGACATGGATTGGGTAGAATGGACACAGCCCGTGCAAGGAGGGATCAACATGGCCCATTCGTACTCTCAGCCATACCAGACCACCTGCCCCCACTGTGGTCACGAGTTTTTCACCGAAATCTATCTCATTGTGGATGTCGCTGAGCGGCCAGACCTGCTGGCCCGTCTCCGCGACGGCAGCCTGCACGCCATCACATGCCCGCACTGCGGTGAGCCTCTCGGTCAGGTGGACGCGCCCCTGCTGGTCTACCGGCCGGGCCAGACGCCGCCTCTGACCTTCTCCCCGGCCCGCCAGACGGGCCAGGAGCAGGACCAGGAACACGCCGCCGGGCTGGTGGGCCTGTTGCGCGAGCGGCTGGGCGCGGCCTGGCGCGACGACTGGCTGGCCGACGGCCCGGGATATGTCCCCCGCCCGCTGCTGGCCCTCGCCCTGAGCGACGACCCTGAAGCGGCCATGCGGCAGGCCGCGCTGGAGGCGCAAAAGGCCCTGGCTGAATTGAACGACATGGAAATCCATTCGCCCGAGGACCTGGAGCGCGCCCTGAACGAACGCCCCGACCTGCGCGAAAAGCTGGCGCGGGCCTTGGGCGACAATTTGCAGGCAGAGTTTGACCGGCTGATCCAGCTCCAGCGGCAGGCGGAAGGCCAGCCTCATCTGTGGCCTGCCGTGGTGGAGGGCTGGGAGCGCTTCCTGGCGCACCCCGCCGTCGCCGAAGGCTCGCCGCTCCGGCCGCCCGCCAGCGGCAACCTTGCAAACGCCTGCATGAGCCTTTACGAAGTGACCGGCCAGGAGGCCTGGGCGCAGCGGGCGCAATTGCTCTTCGATGATGTCCTCTTGCATTTTACCCGCAGCGCACACCCGCAGGAATGGGCGACCGTACAGCACAGTCTGGGCAACCTGTATGCCCGGCGCTATGAGCGTTCGGGCGACGAGGCCCAGGCGGCAGCGGCTGAGCGGCACTACCGCGCCGCGCTGGAGGCATATCGGCGCGAGGCGGCCCCGGCCGATTGGGCCATGACCCAGCACAGTCTGGGCAGCCTGTATGTGAGTCGCTATGAGCGTTCGGGCGAGGAGGCCCAGGCGGAAGCGGCGGAGGGGCACTACTGCGCCGCGCTGGAGGTTCGGCGGCGCGAGGCGGCCCCGGCGCAGTGGGCGACCGTACAGCACAGTTTGGGCGTCCTGTATGCCCTGTGCTATGAGCGTTCGGGCGACGAGACCCAGGCCAAGAAGGCCGTTGATGCCTGCGAGCAGTCGCTGGCCATTGCCCGCGATATCGGCGACCGGCGCAGCGAAGGGCTTACGTATAACAACCTGGCACGAATCCATCTCAGACAGGGAGACCTCGACCGCGCGCTGGCTTTCTCACAGGAGTCCCTCGCGCTTCTGCGGGCGAGTGGAGCGGCGGAGTTCGGGACAGCCCAGAACACCTATGCTCGAGTCGCTTATGAACTCGGCAAGGAATATATCGCGCAGGGTCGTTGGTATGCTGCTGTGGATTTGCTTGAGCAGAGCCTGGCTGTTTACCGCCAGGGCGACGATTTGAATGCCCGGGCGGGCGTCATCTATCAACTGGCCCGTGTCCATGCGCTGCTGGGCAACGTAGAAAAGGCCCGTGTACATTATCGCGATGCCTTGCGCCTTTACGAACACACACAAAATGAGGCCGGCCGTGCCGCCTGTAAAACCGGACTGGGACGGCTGATGATTCACTTGGGCTTTATAGATGAGGCGATCAGTGAACTGGAAGAGGCCAGGCAGATTTACCGTGATTTGGGCGATGAAGAGCAAATTGCAATTGTGGAGGACATGCTCCGAGTGGCGAGCGGCATCAAGGAGAAGGAGATTGCATGAGCGAAGCTGACCGCATTTTCGACGAGTTGAGCAAAACCTTGTCGCGCTGGGGGCTGGCTGAAATCCCTTTTTCCGAGAGCGCCTCTTTCCTGAGCCACTCACAGCTCCGCGAGGTTTTTACCGGCCGCACACAGGAACTGCGCCAGGTTTTGCCCCTGTTCCAGGGCCGCGAGCGCAAGCGTATCTTGGTCTACGGTCGGATCGGGATTGGCAAGACGGCTTTCGTTCTCGAAGTGCTCGGCGTTTTGCAGCGCAAGGCCAAAGATACTCTGGCTGCCTACATCAGCCTGCCGCCCAATGCCGATTTGGGCACGGCGGCTTTGATTGCCCTGGCCCGCAAGATGCCAGACGACGAATGGGCGCAACACCAATTGAACTTGATGGGCCTTTGCCCCAAGAAACGAGCTGTTCGCAAAGCTGGCAAAGTGCGGGCGGGCATTGCAGGTATCGGCCTGGAAGCGGAAGAAGATACAGTCCCTGTGACTTCACCCCAGTTTCCCTCGCTCAGTTTTGAGGACCTGCTCGACAGAGCGCTACAGAAGTATGAGCGTGTAGTCATCGCCATTGACGACCTGGACAAGCAGGACCCGGCGCGCGTTCGAGAACTGCTTCGTGACGCCCAGGGCATGTTGAAAGGCGGGGCCTGGTTCATTCTGACCGGCCATCCCTCCGGCTTGACGCGCGACATCATCACGCGTGAACTAGGCCTGTTTGATTTAGCGATTGAGCTTAAAGAGCTCGATCAACCCACGACCTACCAGATGTTGCTCAACTATTTGAATAGCGTCAGGCAGAAAAATGAGCGGCGTCAAATCAACGACCCCCTGGCGTTTCATCCTTTTACGCCTCAAACAGCCGACACGCTGTGCCAACGCTCGGACGGTGTGCCGCGCTGGCTGAATCGGCTTGGCAGTTACGTGCTGATAAAAGCCGCCGACCTCGGAGCCAATGCGATTACTCCCGATGTGCTCCAGCACGGTTTCGAGTACGCCGATGAACAACTGCGCGGCCAACCCGGTTTGACCCCTGAAGATTACTATGTGCTTGAGCTTGTCCTGGAAAAAAGCGTGGTGTCTGATAAAACCGTGACGTTGCCGGACCTGGAAAAACTGCGGGCCAGAGAGTTCAGTGAGATACTGCCCATCCTGGACAAGCTGGTACAATACGACTTATTGCGCCGCCTCCCTATAGAGAATGAGACAGCGTATAAAGCAACTCCGCTGGTCTTGGGAAAGCGCAGCGGGCAGGGAGAATCAGAATAGTCCGCTCGCCCTTCATTGACGACGCCGGCCGCCTGCTCGACTTCATGCAGGCGGCGCCCTAATCGTAGCGGAAGGTGAACAACGTCTCCCACGGACTGTAGTTGCCGGCTACGTCGCAAGCGCGGACGCGCAGGTAATAGACGCCCGGCGTGACCGGGCCAGGGTCGTATACTGGCGCTTCAGTCCAGTTGGAAGCGGCGCCCTCGGTGTTGCGGCCCCAGTAAACTTCGTAGCCAGCGATGCCGGAAACCAGGTCGGTTGCCTCGCCCCACTCGAACCGCGGGTCATTGATTTCGCTCTGAGGGATGTCGTTGAGCACACCGTGTAGCTCCCTGGCCGGCTGCGGACGGGTGGGCGGAAAAGGGTCGTAGCCCAGCCAGCCCTGGCTGAGAAACACCTCGTTGCCGCGCCCATCCCACGCTCGCACGCAAATCATGTGGATGCCTGTACCGGCTTCCTCCAGCGACGTGCTGCCCTGCTCCTGACGGTAAGCCGGGGGCATGCCGCCGGGGTCGCGGTCCCACGCCCAATTGTAGCCTTTGACGCCAGATCCGCCCTCATCGCTGATCGTCCAGGTGATCTGTTGATTCGTGTTGTGCCAGGCATTCAGCCGCGGCAACCTGAAACGAATGGTCGGCGGGGTCTCGTCTTCATCGGGGTGGCTGGGTGGGTCGGAGGTCCAGAGCTGGGCAGGGCCCATCAGCCCGCTGGCATGAGCGTTTGGCTGAGGGTATCGGCGCGACCGCGCGTACAGATCATAAGGGTCCACTGGTCGGCCGTTGCGCAGCACTTGAAAGTGCAAATGGACGCACGGCGGCGGACAGCGGTCCCAGCTCCGGTCTCCGGCCACGCCGATTGTCGCGCCGCGCGCCACGTGGACCCGGTCGGGACAGGCGGGGATGTCTGCTGCTACCGCGACCAGATGGACGTAATGGGTCTCATAGCGGACGCCATCCACGTCGTGACGGATGACCACGGCCTGGCCGGGGTCGTGGCCGCCGCCGTACTTCCAGCAAGCCTCGCCCGGCGCCGCCGCCAGCACGTCGAAGCGGGACCAGTCGGCTCGTTTGGAAGAATCGCTTTTGACATAGTCTATCGCCCCGTGCAAATCGCCATCGTCGTATTCCCAGCCGGCGACCAGGCGCATCGCTTCATTCCAGTGGAAGGGATAAGTCAAGAAGCCGCTGCCGGCCGCCTCAGAGGGACATAGCAAAGGCAGCCGACAAACGGCCAGGCCTACAATCAGCGCCACGCTCCCCAACGCCAGGGCCGGTGTGCATCCCAGGCAACACCGAAGCGTTATGGAACGCCCGAATATGCGACATGCGTGCATCATGGCATGATTCCAACGAGTGGTAGTCTGATAATACAATGTTAAACCAAAAGGACCACGCCAATATCTTAGCACGTCATAGGGCAGAGGTCAATTCAGGGTTTAACCGCTTCGCCCCGCAACTGGCGGATTCTCATGGTCACATTACCATATTCAGTATACTACAGGTTTCCCATAGCCGCCACACCGCCCCTGCGTCGGATGCACACAATCGGGTGGCCGATTTGACGCACCCGACAAGAAAGACTAAAATCATTTTTGAAGTAGTGTGAACACGAATTGCTTTTCCAGGACATGAGAACGTCATGATAGTTCTACATACACATTGGCAACCGCCCGATTCGCCCGCGGAGGATGGCGCGGTGTTTTTTTGGGCTGAAACCTCCGAAGCTCCGCCTCCATCCCGGCGGAAAGGCAAACCGGCCGGCCAGGCCACGACCCGAAGGCATCCATTTTGCTCGCCGCCGCTCGAATGGGGCTACATCACTGGCCTGAGCGAGCGTTTGATCGAGGCGTATACCGGCCAGACCATACTGCTGTTGCCCACCATGTCCGGCGGGCCGCAACCCTCGCCGGGCTTGTTGCACGATTGGAAGTTAACGGAAGAAAGTCCAACCGTTTTGGCTCCCTGGCGGCTCAATGGGCTGCGCCTGCCGGCCGATGTAGCTTTGGAGAGGCTGATCGGTTTGCCAGATTCTGAAAGTCTGGCGCCGCGTGTTGTCTTGTCCGCGGAAACAGTGTATTGGCGTGCGGTCGCGGGGCTGGTTTTGGAGATATTGACCGCGCAAAAGTTCATGCCCGCGCTGGTATCCGCCGATGCCAAAGGGCAGGCTGTTTACGCCCGGTGGCGGCCTGTGCTGGACAGCCCGCAGGATGCGGCGCGGCTGGCTCGTCTGGCGGCGGCCATGCCGCCCGTCTGCCAGGCGAGCGCCGCCCAACCGGACGCTGCCCCGGCTCCGCGCGAGTTGCTCGACACGTTTCTCGGCGCGATGACGGATGCATCTGCCCGGCGTTGGGGACGGGTTGCTTGGCCCGAGCTACGCCGTCAATTGCTCTACTCGTGTGACCATGACAGTCCGGCCTGGAAGTGGCTGGCCGCTCTGTTCGATGACAATGCACGGCTTGATGCTTCTCCTGCTCAGTTGGACGCTCTGCTGCGCAGCTATCGGGCCTGGTTGCGCAACCTGCACATGTCTGGAGACGCTCACTCATGCGTGGCTTTCCGGCTGGAAGCCCCGCTGCAACAGGTTGATGCCATGACGGACGGCGGCTTTGGTTCAGATCAAGCCCTTCAATGGCAACTCCATTACTTCCTGCAAGCCAGAGATGACCCAAACCTGCTGGTGCCGGCTGGCATTGTCTGGGACACCAAGGGCAGTGTGCTTCAACAACTCGGACGCCGCTTCGAGCAGCCTCAGGAGAGGCTTTTAGCAGGTTTGGGCTATGCGGCCCGCTTCTTTCCTCCCATTGCAGAGAGCCTCAAAACGGCGCGTCCCACCTCTACCTCATTAGATACTCAGGCGGCCTATACTTTCCTGCGTGAGGCGGCACCGCTTCTGGCGCAGGCGGGCTTTGGCCTGTTGGTGCCGCCGTGGTGGAACAAACCCGGCGCGAGGCTTGGCGTCCGTTTGCGCTTGCGCCCTGCCCACAGAGGCCAGGAGGACGCCAACTCGCAGAGCAGGCTGAGCCTGGAAAAACTGGCCTGTTATGAATGGGAAGTGTCGTTGGGCGATACGGCCCTCACTCAGCAGGAATTTGAGGCATTGGTTGCCCTTAAGTCGCCCTTGGTGCAGATCAGAGGGCAATGGGTGCAATTGGATACCGAGCAGATCGAAGCCGCCATTCGCTTTTGGGAGGAACAACACCAAAGCGGCGAATTTGGCTGGCAAGAAGTGCTGAGCTGGGGATTGAATCCACAAGAGGACTTCAACGGTTTGCCGGTGAACGAAGTAGTCATCGAAGATTGGCTATCCGATTGGCTGAATCGCCTGACCGATCACGACAGGCTGGTCGAATTGCCGCAACCTGCCACCCTGCAAGCCCAGCTTCGACCTTACCAACGGCTGGGGTATTCGTGGCTGCATTTTCTGCGGCGGTGGGGTTTGGGCGCGTGCCTGGCCGATGACATGGGGCTGGGCAAGACCATCCAGGCGCTGTCCCTTTTGCTGCGAGAGAAGGAAGAAAACGGCGCGTTGCCAGCCCCCACCTTGTTGGTCTGTCCGACCTCTGTGGTGACCAATTGGGAGCGAGAGGTCCGCCGTTTCGCTCCGGCGCTGACCACCCTGGTTCACCAGGGCGGCAATCGCCTGAGGGACGAAGAGTTCATTCAGGCCGTTCGGTCGGTCGATCTGGTTCTGACCAGCTACGCGGTCGTGCGCCGCGATGCCGAGGTCATGCGAAAAATGGCCTGGCATGGTATCATCCTCGACGAGGCGCAGAATATCAAGAATCCGTCGGCCAAACAGAGCCAAATTGTGCACCAACTCGCCTCAAACTTCCGTGTGGCCCTCACAGGTACGCCGGTAGAAAACCGGCTGACCGAATTGTGGTCTATTATGAACTTCCTTAACCCTGGTTATCTGGGGTCGCGCCAGACGTTTCGAGAAAACTTTGCTTTGCCCATTGAACGGTACAACGATGAACGGGCTGTACAAAGCCTGAAGAAACTGGTCACCCCTTTCGTCTTGCGTCGCGTCAAGACCGACCCACGGGTCATCCGCGATTTGCCCCAGAAGGTGGAAACCAAAGAGTATTGCCATCTAACCGAGGAACAGGCGGTGCTCTATGAATCTGTGGTGCAGAATTCGCTGCGTGAGATTGAGCAAAACGAGGGCATCAAACGGCGAGGACTGGTATTGAGCATGTTGATGCAGCTCAAACAGATTTGCAATCACCCAGTCCAGTATCTGCACCAAATTGATTCTGCGGGACGTGAGTTGGCCGAGCTGGCCGGGCGCAGCGGCAAACTGGCCCGACTGACCGAAATGCTGGAGGAAATTATCGCGGTCGGCGACCGGGTGTTGATCTTCACACAGTTTGCCGAGATGGGCCATGCTTTGCGTGGTTACCTGCCTCTGGCGGTTGGCTGTCCGACCCTCTTTTTGCACGGCGGCGTGCCGACGGCCCAGCGGGATCAAATGGTCAAACAGTTTCAAGAAGATGGTCACGGTTCAATCGTTTTTATTCTGTCGCTTAAGGCGGGCGGGACAGGCTTGAACCTGACTCGCGCCAACCACGTTTTCCATTTTGACCGTTGGTGGAATCCGGCAGTGGAAGATCAGGCCACAGACCGGGCCTTCCGCATTGGCCAGACGCGGAACGTCCAGGTCCATAAGTTTGTCACAGTAGGCACTTTGGAAGAGATGATTGATGAGATGATTGAAAGCAAGAAAGCGCTGGCCCAGGCGGTAATCGGCAGCGGCGAGGAGTGGCTGACTGAACTGTCTACGGATGATCTGCGCGAATTGGTCCGCTTGCGCCGATAAGCGGGGGAGGTACGTGATGGGCAGACGGCGAAATGACGACTACGATGAGGACGATTTCTACGGTGGGTATTACTTCGCGCCTTCTAAACCGCGACGGAGCAAAGAAGGGATCAAAGCGCGCAGCCAGAAGGGAAATTTTGCCAGAAACTGGTGGGCCAATCGGTGGATTGCGGCCATGGAGCAGCTTGTGGACGCGGCGCGACTGGGGCGGGGGCGAAACTATGCCCGACAGGGGCAGGTGCTCTCGATCGAGGAAACCGCAGATGGCGTGAAGGCCAAAGTCCAGGGGTCGCGGCGAACCCCCTACGCGATTAAGATTAAAGTGTCGCCGTTGAGCGACACGCAGTGGGAACAGGTGATAGACGTGCTGGCCTCGAAAGCCCTTTTCACGGCGCAATTGCTGGCGGGCGAGATGCCGATGGATATCGAGGAAGCCTTCACCGCGGCCGGCAGCAGCCTGTTCCCCGACAAACCAGGTGAGCTGGTGACCGAATGCTCCTGCCCGGATTGGTCGAATCCCTGCAAGCACGTTGCCGCCACCCACTACATTCTGGCCGAGCGATTCGATGAAGACCCTTTCTTGCTGTTTCGTTTGCGTGGACGGACGCAGGAACAGATTCTGGCCGCATTGCGCCAACGTCGGAGTGGGCAGGAACCTGTTGAAGTCAAAGAACAAGAGCAGAGCTACGAGCACTCAGCTTCCCTGGAGACCGCACTCGCCCACTTTTGGGAGATGCGTGAGCCTTTGGAGCCTTTTGCCGTGAGCATCAAGCCGCCGACGATTGAATTGCCCGTCTTGAAACGGCTTGGTGAGCCGTCTTTTTGGAGCGATGGTTCATTGGAGAGCCGCCTGACGCCAGCTTATCAGGCCATTACCCGCGCAGCCTTAGACCTCGCCTTTGGCGGCGATGAGCCGCCGGCTGACGAGCCGTCAAATGGCGCGCAGCCCTTTGCAGATCTCGCCGCGAAGTGACCGCAGCCCGGCTTGAGGCTGAACCTCCGGGCCAAAGGGTGCATCCAGAATTTTAGGCGAGTCAGCAGAAGCCTCAACCACGTCATGCTGAGCGCAGCGAAGCGACCTCCGGGTTGGCGGACGTAGCACAGGGCCTGGTGCCCGTTTAGACACCCACAAGGGCTATGCTACCCCGTCATTCTGAGCTCCCCCACGGCGCGTGGGCGCGCCGCTCATTGGGGAAGAAACGCCGCCCGCTCCCGTCATGCTGAGCCGCAGGCGAAGCATGACGGCCAGCCCCACCGGGCCAGCTTATTGGATGCGCACCGAGCCGATTTCGTAGCGCTGGTTGTTTATGTAGAGCACGAACGTGTACGTGCCAGGCGCAAGACTGGAGTGGCCTTCGCCGATCACCCACTCCCAGGTGACACCGGAAGACTGCCAGAACTGATTCTGGCCCTGCTGGAACAATTGCCCATCGTGGTACCATTCGAACTTATAGGGCAATCCTGCGGGGAAGTCTTGGTACGGCCATGACACCCAGACCATGAGCGTCCCGACGGGGAACACCTGACCGACATTGCTGGGCTGCCTGGTTGACTCGTCGAAATCACTGCTGAATGTGAACGGGCCCATCTTTGCCTGAGTGGCGGGCTGTGGCGCAGCCTGCGGCGGCTGATACGGGTCGGTGGTCGGCGGTGCAGCCTCGTGCGAGGCTGCCGGCGGCTGCGCCACGCGCACGCCGGTCCAGTCGCCATAGTCTACCGCGTCGCCATAGCCCCACTTCCCGGACCAGCTCTGTTTATCCTGCGCCAGCGTGAAGATGAAGCGTCCGGCGTCGTTGGGAGGCTGGAAGCTGGGCGCTTCTGCCCATGTCCCTTCCAGCGTCCAGCCGTCCGGCGAGAGCGTCCCCTGCAGCCGCCCCTGGTCGTGGGGGTAGCTGCCGGTTACCTGATTCCCGTTGACCTGTAGAGTCACCACACCCCAATCGGTTTGCCACGCCCCGGCCCAATCCGCCCCTACAGACACCGGTTCGGGGCTAGGGAGAGGGGCGGCGCCGGTCACCCGCACGGTCGCCGTGGCGGTCGCCAGCCATTTGTCCCCCTGTGGTGACAGCAGGCCCAGCACGAATGTGACCTCGCTCCCGATATCGCCTTGAATGGGGACATCCATCGAGTCGCTTGCGTTGAGGTGGTCGCTGCTCTCTGGCTTCGGTTGTCCCGCGGCGTCGAGGCGGAACAGGTGCGGTTGACCGCCGGAGGTCTGCCAGGACAGCGTGACCCATTCGCCGGGTTGCGCTTCGAGCGTCGAGGCACTGAACGCGGCGATGCCCGGCTGATCTCCCGGCAGCGGCAGGGCGACCGTCGGCGTGGGCGGGATGAGGGGCTCGCCCTGCGCTGTGGGCTGCACCATGGGGCCACTTTGCGCTGTGGGTTGACTCGACGGCGGCTCGGGTGTCGCGTCGCCGCCGAAGAACCCGCCCGCCTCCGTCGTAGGCGACGGCTGCGCCGCCGGGGTAGCATCAGCGCCAAAGAAGCCGCTCCACTGCGCATCCGGCGACGGCCCTGCCTCGACCGGGCCGGCAGGGCGTTCTGCGGGCGACTCAGCCCCGCCGACCCACACGGCCTTGCCATCGCAGACCACCCACAGTGCGCCGGTGGTCGGGCTGAAGCGGATAGGGCCTGGCTTGGGCAGGCCGCTGACGACTGGCGTGAGCGCGCCGTTGGCTTCGATGCGCAGGATTTCGCCGCTGTCGGTCTCGCTGACATACAGGCCGGGGGCGAAGGGTCCACCCGGGCTCACCGCCAGCCCGCCGAAGTTCACCGAGGCGCGCGGTGTGGCGATCAGCTCAACCCGGCCATCGCCGGTGAGTCGGTAAACTCCGGCCTGGCCGCCGAAGGGCCAGTCTCCCGTCCAGTTCAGGGCGTACAACGCGCCGCTGGTTCCGTCGAGGGCCAGGGCGCCGACGCCGGGTAGCATGTTCTCTGGGGCGATGAGCTGTTGTTCGGGCTGACCCTCGGCCGATACGTACCAGACACCGTCGTTCTCGAAGTCGGCCAGGTACGCGCCTCCGCCCGGCGCGGCGATGAGTTCAGCGATGCCGCCGTGATTGGCGGACAGCTTCCATTCACTGAAGCTGCCGTCTGGTGACAGCCAGAACAGGCCGCCGAACGGGTTCCCGCTCTCTGGCCAATAATCCAAGCCGACGAGCACCCGTCCGCCGACCCAGGCGCCGCCCTTGCGGTTGATGCCGGCCAGGAGCTCGCTGCGGGCGTATGGGCGCGCCTCGCCGTCGGGCGTGACGGCCAACAGCGTCTGCCTGCCTTTATCTTTCGAGAAAACATACGCCATGCCGTCCGGCCCGAAGAACAGGTTGTCCAGACCGAACGGCGCGGTGAGCCATTGGGTGCGCATTCCGGCCGGGAATTGAATCTCGGCGGGCGGACTTGCGGCCGACAGCACACTGCATGTCGCCGGCGCCCAGTCCGTGCCGAACGGCGATTCGTCCGCAGTGATCTGCTCGACAGTCCAGCGGACCTGCACCGCACTGGGCGTCTTGTCCCAGTCGTTGCCGGCGCCCAGCACCAGGTACATCGGGCCGGAGAGGACCGCTTCATAGTCCGTCATCGGAACCCAGCCGCAGTCCACCCAGCGGTAGGTCGTGACGCGGTCGTTCTGGCGGGCGATGCGCAGACGGGTGGTGTCGTAGGGCGGCTGTCGTCTCTCGCCCAGCCAGCCGCCGTCGCGCATGAGGTTGGTTACCAGGGTGCTCTGCACGCTGTCGTTTTCCAGCAGCAACGCCACCGCGATCTGCTTCTCGTCGGCGGTTTTGGCACCGAGCTGCACATACCGCGATTCGCCCGGCTGCTGCGGCGGTGAGACGTCGAAGCGGGCCACCACATCGAAGTCGCCGGTGAGCGGCACAGCGCTGTGCAGGCCTGTAAAGCCGATGGCCGAGCCATCCATTGAGACGGCGAGCGTGCGGTCGTCTTCCGCAAACGCGCTACCATCCGATGAGATCGCGTCCCAGCCCGGCCCGGGCAGCTCGCCGCGCGGGCCGGTGGTCAGGCGCATATCGCGCAGGGTGGCGATTGCCGGCTGGTCATGTAGCCCGTCCCAGGCCATGCGCTTCACCAGCCAGCCCACCCAGACCGTGTCTGGCGCGGCCAGTTCCTCGCGCCACGACAGAATCCATGTCGCGCCGCCGTCGCGGCTCCAATAGGTCTTCCACAGGTCGCCGCGCCGCGTCAGGCGCAGGCGGACAAAGCCTTCGGCGGGAGCGTCCACGCTGTTCTGCCACGACTGACCAAGCCGCAGCAGCTTGTTCATGGCGGCGCCGCGATACCAACCGCCGCCGATGATGCGGTAGTTGGCGGCAAGGCTGTCTCCGCGCATTTGCTGCGCCAGGTCGCCATACGCAGAGCCTGGCGAATAGAGCAAGAACTCCAGCGATGACATGTCTGTGCCGGCGCAGTCCAGGCGAACCTCGGCCTGCAAGTCGAAGTCGCCGGTGACCTTGTGGAGCAGGCGCGGCGCCTGAGCGCGGTTATCCCACAGGTCATTGTTGTCGGGCACAGTCAGGCGCAGCGCGCCCGGCTCGGGCGTCTCGACCTGCACGTCGTTGCCGGGATCTTGCCAGGCCCA
>DAOTYC010000124.1:0-5396 GCA_034435095.1 Anaerolineae bacterium
AATTGGAATGCCATTGGCGTAAAGGTTATACGGTTCTTCCCCATGTCGAATCAGCCGCCTCCAGTCATACAGCTCCTCCAGGCGTTCTTTCGGGTAGACTGTTTCCATGGCCTGATACCACAACAGGCCATCCCGGCGCTGATGATGCCAATATTCTATGGCCAGGAAATGCCACTTCCAACTAAAATCGTCCCGGTTGACCGCCGATATTCGCTCCCAGCCGCCATGTCTGATGATTTCAGTTATGTCAACATAATAACCATACGGGATGGGTTTCCACCACCCCCCATAACTGGGGTATTTTCGTCTCGCCTTGCCAGACAGGTCCCAGGGATGAGCCTTCAGTGGCATACCCATAGTCCCATCTTGTTGCGCGGCTTTCAAGAAGATCCGCCAGAACGTTTCCCCCGCGACATCCTCTCGAACCACTTCCAGCAACGGCTGGTTCAGTTCATCCCGATAATCAAAAAGGGTGTCGAATGCCCGACCGGCTTTGTGCCAGGTCAGAAATGCCGACCCTTCGTCGTTGTCTGCGTCAAAGCCGCGCCACATATCGCTCAATTCGGCGAGGAAGTCATAACCAGATTTCTGATGGACCTCTTCGCGAATCCGTTTGAAGGATTCAACCAGTCTCGCATTCAACCGGGCATTGGGCGCTTCGATGTCCAGCAAATCTTCAAACCGGTCGTTCGGCAGAGTCCCACTTTCAGCAAGATTATTTTCTACCTGCACCAGGCCAGGCGAAAAAGGCTGCCCTACAACGGGCGTAAAATCCGCTACAGTCTCCCCCACTGGCAAGTCATTCGCCGTCCACGACAACGGCCCCGCTATTTCCCACCCGGCAAGCAGCATCACCGGACGGGCGAACAGCCTCCTGGCATCCGCTCCCTCTCCAAGTCCGCTTATCGGCTGCACAAGCAAGTATTCGATATCTTGATTGGTATGCTGGTGACTGATGTAAGCAATGCGGTCACCTGTCGGCGACCAGACTGGAAACTCATCACGACTAGACCACGTCAGCCGCAGAATTTGCCCGCCCTTGATGGGCGATTCAGCCACTTTGCCCAAGTAAACCTCGCGCCTCTCCGCCTCGTCCTGGACGAAAGCCAGGAATTGTCCATCGTGCGACCAAACCGCGCTGTCCTCTGGTCTCGGACTGTCCGTCCATTGGCTGGCTTCCAACGTTCTGACATCCATGATGAACAGGTCACTATCACCCATTCGGGTAGAAGTAAACGCAAGGTAGTTTCCATCTGGAGACCAGGCCGGCGCAAAGTCCGCTGCGCTGCAACGTATGGTGAGGTCGGACTGCTCACTGCCATCGGCGTTCATCACAAAAATATCCAAATCCCCGTTGCGGTACGACTCAAAAGCAATCCTCTTCCCATCGGGAGACCAGGCCGGCGCCCCATCGTAGTGTACATCAAACGTGAGGCGATGGGCCACAAGGTCATTCAGCGACACAACATATATTTCCCAGTTCCCATCTCTGTTTGACTGGAAGGCCAGTTGAGTCCCATCGGGCGACCATGATGGGGCTCTGTCCTCGGCAGGGTCTGTGGTAATCCGTCGCAGATCAGTCCCATCCGCCCGAATGGTATAGATGTCCCAGTTCCCGTGCCTGTAGGCAGAAAAGGCCAGTCGTCCGCCGGCCTGACTATGCGAATACGCCGCCGATGCGAATTCGCTCCACCCAATTACCGAAGCAAGCAGCCCACAGCCTGCCGCCCACAAGCTCACCCCCACCCACAGGGCTTTCTTTCCTGACCTCAATGCTCCACCTGATCTCATCTTTCGATGCTCTGCCGCCTGATCATTTAGGCAACAGCCTGTACGAAACCAGGACGGCTATAAACCAAACTGCGTAGGACAAAAACAGGACGCGGGATAGCGACCATCCCCGGCTCAACACAGCCCAACAGACCAGGCAGAAAATTCCTGTAGGAATGATGCCAAAAAAAGCAGCGCGAGCAAACTCGGAAGTCTGATCCGTATTGCCGCTCGTGCTGGTATACACAATCCACATCGCGAGGGGTATTTGCAACGGCATGGCCGTGATGATGCCGGCGATGTTCCGATACTTTTCTCCAATGAACGCAACAGTGACCAAAATAAGCATCGCCAGGCCCAACTGGTACAGTTTCGTGGTGCTCATAGACTTTGAGTCATACCTCCATCACCCACAACTTTTCTCCGCGAAAGCATGCAGCCCAGTCGCAGTTCTAAACCCCCGACAAGAAAGCTGCGCGGACTGCCTCCCGCTCCCATCGTTCCCGCACGGCCTGCTCGTACTGTTTCGCCCGGTCAGGCTCATCGGCCATCACCACGCCGTGAAGCAGGCCATCTCGGAAATAAAAACAGCGATATGCCCCCTCCGTGGCCGATTCTTCCACCTCGAATTGAGATAATTCGTCGTCCGGCGGTTTGTTGATCGAGAAGAAATAACGGCCAAAGACCTCACACTTCAGGCGAAACGGCCGACCGCCCTCGACCGCCTCGCCGCCCGCCGCGTTGATGCCCGCCACCCGTCCTTGATGCTCAGCAGCATGCCACAGCCCGGTCACCCGCCCATCCGGGTGTTCAGCCACATCCCCCGCCGCGTAGACATCCGGTTGCGAGGTCTGCAACCGTTCATTGACCAGCACGCCGCGCTTGACCCGCAACCCGGCGGCCTGTGCCAGCTCCAGGTTCGGCGCGACGCCCAGGCAGCACACGCACAGGTCGGCTGCCAACGTATTATGGCGGCGCAGCGTCACTCCAAGCCCACGTGCCCCGCGCGCCACATCCACCACACGGTCCTCGAAAATCAACTTCGCCCCACGTGCCTCGAACTCCGCCCGCAACAGGGCCGCCGTCGGCCGGTTCAGGTGACGTGGCATAAGCTGGGCGCAATCGCCGACCAACGTCACCTGCTTGCCCAGCGCCAGCATCTCCGCCGCGACCTCCACACCCAGCACGCCCATGCCGATCACGCACGCCGTCCCGGCCTCGCGCAAGGCCGCGATGAGTCGTTCCGCCTCCGCGGCCGAACGCAACACCAACACCTGTGGCAGGGCGACCCGCCCCACATCGAGCCTCAGCGGCGACGCGCCGGTTGCCAGCACCAGCCTGCTCCAACTCAGCACGCGCCCATCGTCCAGAGTCACCGTATGGCGGTCTGTCGCGAACGATGTCACCCGACACCCGATCAGCAGGTCAATGCCCCGCGCCGCATACCACTCCTGCGGCTGCAACTGAAACGCCTCACGCTCAAAACCCACAGCAATGGATTTGGACAGCCTGGTGCGTTTGTAAGGCAGCCGGTCCTCTTCGCCGATAAGCAGCACCGATTTCTCCGGCGATTGCTCACGCACCGCCTGCGCCGCCGAAAACCCCGCAATTCCATTCCCTATGATGATCACATCGTAAGCATCTCGCACAGCCAGCCCCAGCTTACCCCCGATCAACCGCCATCCTCTTGAAGAGATACGCGCTGCAGGCGCATGTTAGGCGTGATGCCCGGAATACGCCCCCGCTTGGCGAGCGGCCGCCCAGCCACAACTTTGATGTCCATGGTGAAGTCTATCGGTTGAGCCCGGCTGATGGCGCTTCCCACCCCGAACATATCTACGGGAGCCCGCTTCGCCACGAATAGCCGGATGCGTTCGGCGTCGAAACCGCCGCTAACCACAATCCTCACATGGGGAAAACCGGCCAGGTCCAGGCGAGCACGCACCTCCTGTACCATTTCGGGCGTCACCCGGCCGCGTTCCGCTGGCGTGTCGAGCCGCACGCCCCACAGCCGATCCCCCAAAGCAGCGGCGACGCGCAGGCTCTCTTCGACCTCATCATGAAAAGTGTCCACCAAAGCCACCCGTTTCACAGACGGATCAATGTGCCGGTCAAAAGCCTCAACCGCTTTGACCGTGTCGCCAAAAATGAGTATCATGGCGTGTGCCATCGTCCCCGACGGCGTAGTGCCACCCAGTTCGGCGCCAGCGGAAGTGGCGCAGCCAACACACCCGCCGACCATGGCCGCGTACTCCATGCGTGCAGATACGTCTGGGTGAACGTGGCGTGCCCCAAAGCTGACAACAGGGATGCCTTGCGCCGCGGCCACGCACTCCGCAGCGCCGGTCGCCCAGCCACTTTCATGGGCCAGTATACCCAAAATGGCCGTCTCGTAAATCCCAAAACTGTCATAGGGAGCGGTGATGCGCAGCACCACTTCCTTCTCTGCCATGCGTTCCCCTTCAGACAGAGCCATCACCTCCGCATCTTCTGGCAGCACAGCGCGCAACAAGCTCACCACTTCCTTCATGCCGCACAGCACGCCCGCGCGGCTGGAGAACACCTCGGCGGTGACGACCGGATTCAGCCCCTCAGAGCGCAGGATGTCCCGCCCCCTGAGGAAGTATATGTCGGCAGTCTCACCAGACAGGATGTGCTGGCCCGGGCTAAAAGAGATCATCCTCTTCTCCTCTGTTCCCTCAGGAAAATTCTCAATCCAGACGTTTTATGGTGGCCCCCAGTATCTTAGCCAGATGCTGTAAGGCAAAGCGGTGGGCCTCCGGATCAAAGCTGGCGACACAATCTTCGTACACAACCACCGGATAATCCCTGTTGCGAGCATCGGCCACCGTGTGCATCACGCAAATATCGGTGCAGACCCCGCACACGTGTATCGTCTCCGGCCTCAGAGCCGCCAACCGTTCAGCCAGGTCTGTGTCAAAGAACGCGCTGTAACGCCGCTTAGAAATGACATTGGAGGGCTTGACCCAGGGCTGGAGCTCCGGCACGATCTCCACCTCGACCGTGCCTCTTACAAGGTGACGGGGGAACATCTTAAACTCCAGGTCATCCTCGTCGTGAGTATCGGCCGTGAACAAAATGGTCGAACCACGTTCAGCCTCTCGCTGCAACAGAGCCTGCACCTTAGGGATGATCTTGCGCGCCTCCGCACCACAATAAAGGGGATAGCCCTCTTCCAAGAACCCTCGCTGCATGTCAACTACAATCACCACATCAGACATACTTCGCTCCTGATTCACCAAAGACAAAAATCATCATCCTGAACGATAGACAAGCACCGGATGTACGTCTATGATCTGCATCATACTGGCTGCTGTACGGGCGAATTTCGGCCACGATCCCTTCAAGCTCAGGAATCCTGAAGCGTTCTCACAGGAGGTGTGTTGTATGCATTCTAGCACACTGAGGCACGGCGGTCAAAGACCATGCCCGGTTCACCTATCGCAGGTCGAGGTCATCTGTCAGCTTGCGGTTGCTGAACATCACTTCTGGGTTGAGTCGGTCGTCCGGGTCGAACAGCGACTTGACCCGGCGCATGTAGCCCGTGATGGCCTCACCCCATTCGCGGGCCAGATAAGGCGCGCGTAGCCGCCCCATGCCGTGCT
>DAOTYC010000125.1:0-5859 GCA_034435095.1 Anaerolineae bacterium
TCGCGCAGCGGAACCTTGATGGTCATGAACTCACGCACCTCGCCGGAGGGCAGCCGCACCGGTTCGAAGACCGACGAGGTCTCGCCGCTGCGCATCACCTCCTCATCGCGCCGCAGGTACATCTCCGCCAGGTCGGGCGAATGGATATCTTTCGTCGTCTTGCCAACTACCTCGGCCGGGTCGCTGAGGTCGAGCCCGCGGGCCATCGCCTGGTTGGCGATCACGTATCGGCTCTCCAGGTCCTTCACGTACACCCAGTCCGGCAGGGCGTCGATGAGTGTGCGCAGCAGGTTGCGCTCTGCGGCCAGGGCCTGCTCGGACTGTTTGCGCTCGGTGATGTCGAAGTGGAAGCCGATGCCCTTGGCGATTTCGCCATGCTCGTCGAAGGTGAACTCTGCGCTGGAACGCCACCAGCGAATTTGGCCGTCGGGCCGGATGATGCGGAACTCCATCGGCCAGGTGTGCTTTTCGCGTACCATCGCCTCGATCTGGCCGGCGATGTTGGGCAGGTCATCGGGGTGGATGAGTTCGGCCATCGCGTCGGATAGGTTGCCGGCGAAACGCGCCGGGTCGAGGCCAGCCATGGTGAACGTATGGCGCGACCAGATCAACGAGTCGTCGCTCGGGTTCCAGACGAAGGAGCCGACATTGGCCGCTTGCTCGGATTTGTTGAGCAGGGCCTCGCGCTCGCGCAGGGCCACCGCCAGCCGGTCGCGCTCGGCGCGGACGGCCTGCAGCTCGGCGCGCAGCGCGGCCAGTTCATCCCACACTTCGACTTTGGCCTGATTGCCATCGCTTTCCACGCTGTTCATAGAACTCCCTCTCCTCCAGGTGCCAGGTCAGGCAGGCCGGCGGGAGGCCAGGGGCTTCCGCCGGGCGGGGGGCGATTCGGCTGGCGACGGTGAAAGTAGAAAGCCGTTTCTCTACGTAGCAGTATATCATAGAGAAGGCTGCGCGTCAACTGGAATCCCACGCCCAACCTGCCGCCGGTTGTCGGGTATGGAAACCCGACCTACGGCTGAGGGGGCGACGGCGCAGCGAAGCAATCTCGCCCCGCCCTTGAAACGCGAGATTCTTCGTCGCTGTCGCTCCTCAGAATGACGGGAGCAGGTGGCGTTTCTTCCCCTATGAGCGGCGCGACCACGCGCCGTGGGGGAGCTCAGAATGACGGGGGGCGACCTTGTCGAATTTCCACCGAACCCGGTACGAGGACAGGCCTAAACTGCGGACTTTGACCTGTATGGCAATTTGTGCTAATATGGACACGTCATGTGACATTGGTTGGTTGCTGAAACGCTGTGCCGTCGTGCGACGGGCATGGGGGCTGCCGGTTCTCTTTGGCAGATGAGGAGGCGCTCAGGTATGCGTAGCCATTTCATTTATGCTGTAGTGCTGGGGCTTTCACTGCTGCTCCTAACGATAGTACTTTTCCCCTTTCCGGCCATGTCTCAAACCCCCGCACCTTTCCTGAATTGTCGCCTGGGCGTGAATGTGAACTGGGCACCGAACGGAGACCCGAACCTGGCCGAACTGAACCTGGGGTGGTACAGCAATTTCACCTTGGACAGCTCGCCTATTCCTGAAGGCATGGAATTTGTGCGAACGATCCGACTGAATCAGAAGCACGGCAATCCGAATGACAAACAGCTCTGTCCCTACGAAGAGTACAGTTGCTATGCCAATCCACCGACCTATACGTTGAGAATTCCGCGCTCTCTGTCAGAGTTGGAACAGGCGGTGAGAGACCATCCAGGTTCGCTGTGGGCGGTGGGCAATGAGCCTGATGGCCGCCGGTTGTGGAACGGTTTGGACTGGCAGAACAACGACAATTGGCAGGGCCAGGATGAAATCACGCCTGAGGTGTATGCTGTCGCCTTCTGTGAAATCAGCCGGCTGATCCATGCCACCGACCCCACGGCACGGGTGGCGATTGGCGGGGTGATTCAGGGCACGCCGCTCCGGATGGAGTATCTCGACCGCGTCTGGAACGCCTATCCGGGCGTGTGCAATGGCCGACGGCTCAGCGATGACGTGGATGTGTGGAACATGCACAACTACGTGCTGCGCGAAGCCAGCCGCATGTGCTACCCTGAATACCAGGCCTGGGGTGCCGAGATTCCGCCCGGCTTATACCCCAAGTACTGCCAGGGCCAGTGGACTCAGCCCGAAGACAACGGCAATTTTAACCTGGCGAAACAACAGGTTATTCTGTTTCGCACCTGGATGGCCGGCAAAGGGTTGCGCGATAAACCGCTGATCATCACCGAGGGCGGACTGAACCTGGGCTCCTACTGGGTCCTATCGTCAACCGTGCAGTCGTTCCTGACCAACTACCTTGACTTCTTGTTGAACTACAAAGACGCGAACATTGGCAACCCATTGGATGACAACCGCCTCGTGCAGCGCTTCCAATGGTGGTCACTGAACCGCAATGCGGAGATTGATCCCAATCAGCAGCGCGGGCATGCCTGCTACCCGGAGTGCACCTTGGAAGTGGACTCGCTGCTCGGCACGGTCACGCGACAGGCCTATCGTCAGCGATGGGTGGCGTATGTCCGCAACCCGGCTAAGCCGGAGGCCTCAACGCCCATCGTGAGGCTGTTCCTTGGCAAGACCGAGACCATCGCAGGTCCCGGTGACCCGACCACTTTCACGCTGAGAGCGCACATATTCAACAGCGGGAACACCGCCAGCTCTGGCGGCGAGACTGTGCAGTTCTACGAGGCAACAGGTACTGGTCCCGGCGCGCCGAT
The DNA here is from genome assembly GCA_034435095.1 of Anaerolineae bacterium. Classification (GTDB taxonomy): domain Bacteria; phylum Chloroflexota; class Anaerolineae; order DAOTYC01; family DAOTYC01; genus DAOTYC01. The sequence goes on from DAOTYC010000125.1 coordinate 2,754, forward strand.
CGGGCCGCCGCACGTCTTGCCCAAGATAGCCGGCTGCCTGCACAGGACGGTCGTGGAGCAGGTCTGGCCCGACCAGCCGGCCGACTCAAAGCCGGCCTGGTGTGTGTCCATCAAAGGCGCCCCCGCCACCTGTTTCACTCCAACGGACGTTTACCTGCCCTACGTTGTCAAGAACCGGTGAGGGGAGCACGTCGTCCTTCAGCCTGACTCCAGCCACTCCGCCAGGGCTTTGTCTTGCTCAGCGGCAGACGCCGTGGCGCGGTCGCGGATCAGGAGCCTGCCCAGCGTCCGGTAGGTGCGCCTCAATTCATTCTTCAGGCGTACCAGGTAGAACCAATACACTCGTCGGGAGTCGGCGGGCACGTGGTAAAGGTCCGCCACCACGTCGCGGGGGGGAAAGAGCATGGCGGCCAGGTTGCGGCATCGTGCGCCCCAGGTGGGGGCGTTCCACGCGCGCATGAACTTCGGGCGGTGGGCGTGGCTGAGGAGATCGTCCTGGACGGGCGTTCCACGCGCGCATGAACTTCGGGCCGAGCGGTTGCGCTTCTTCGGCCCGCCGCAGCAAACGGTCCCTCGCCCAGACGGCCAGCCTGGCATCGAAGGAGGCGGGCCGGAGTTCAGCCAGGGTCTCGTCTGGGACCTCGGCGCCAAGCAGGTCTCGGGCCAGGTACAGGGCGAGGTAGACGCTGTGTTGCCCGCCCCACGAACGGGCACGTTCGCTCACCACTCGCCAATTGATTTCATGCTGGTAGCGCGCCACAACCTGGGCGATGTCACACACGTACTTCAACGCATGGATGAACCTGTCCTGGGCGGCCTGGAAGCTCAGATAGATCAACGTGTCTTCGGCGGACAGCACCCGCACCAGGACGCCAGCGACCTCGGCCGGCCGCGCCCTTTCCCACAGGCCATCCAGGTCGGGCTTAAATGGGTGGTCGGGCCGCACCAGCGTCCAATGGATTTCCACTATGGTCCCGTGGGGGCTGACCAGAGGCTGGATGTGGTGTGAAATCCTGGCCTGCGCTTCAACGCTTAACGGATTGGACGAGACGTAGCCCAGAACGCGCTCGACCTCGCGCCAGAACTGGCCCTTAAGAGCCACGTGCAGGCGATAGGCGGGCACCGACCGGACCAGGTCGCACACTGCATCGAGCCGTCGCAGGCGGGCCTGTCGCGCCTCCAGCCTGTCGAGCTCGGACAGAATGCCCAGGGAAGCCTGCTCGGCCAGGGTGAGCAGATAGCAGACCGCCTGCCCGCCATCCACCGGCTCGCAGCGGTCCGAGGGCGACTGTTCGAGAAAGAAAATGCCGCCGAGCAGTGTGGCGTGTTGCACGTCCCAGACGCCGGCATCTTCGTCAAAGAGGAAGCGGCTCCAGGTCGGCCAGGGGTGGGCCCAATACCTGCCATTTGCATCACGCACCACCAGGGTCGCGTCGTCGGACAGAGAACGCCAGGGGGAAGTGAGGCGCAGGCTGGTGGTCGTCTTGCCTGCGCCGGAAGGCCCTGCCAGAAGCACTCCAATCCCGTCGCGTTCGGCCAGCGCGGCGTGAAACATGGCGCCGTTCGCGCCGTGGAGGCACACGGCCAGGGCTGACGCCAGGCGGTACATCGGCGCGACGGAAGCGTCTTGTTCCCTTGTCCGCAGGCGGTAGACCGCCGCGCACGGGTCGCCGTCGGCCTGGTTGTGGGCCATGTCGAACTTGGGCTGACTGTCTTGGTCGGGTGCGGTCATGACATGCAGCTCGCACGCCGGGCCGTCCTGAGGCTGCAAGCCCATCACCTGGCCAAGCCGCCGCACGACGGTGGCCGCCCCTTCGTCAGATGGGCAGATGGCCCAGCGGCGGCCATTCGCCAGGGTTATTGTAACACGGCTGTTGGATTTCACTATCACTCCTGCTAAGCCGCCCTGGTCAGGCCGGCAGATGTCCCCCGAGTGCGTCCAGGATTTCAGGCGAGGCAGCCCCTACGGTCTGCGTCATTCTGAGCTCCCCCACGGCGCGTAGGCGCGCCGCTCATTGGGAGAAGAAACAGCCGTAGGTCGGGTTTCCATACCCGACTACGGCGGCAGGTTTGGAAACCTGCCCTATGGCTCTGATTTCATGCAACCTCCCTCCATCGTCGTAGTGAGGCGCGATAGCGCGCCTCCTACCCGTCATTCTGAGCCCCCACCCGTCATTCTGAGCTCCCCACGGCGCGCCCACGCGACGTGGGCAACGCTGTCAACGGATTTTCTGGAGCGGATTGAACGGATTGGCCCTCGTCGCACCGCAACCCTCATCCGTTCAATCCATCCCCCGAGTCCGCTGACTGTGCTTCCGCTTGGGCAGGTGAACGGGGATCAGGCTACGAGTCTGTTGACAGCAATTTCAATAGTGGTCCAACCCGTTGCTGGCACACCAAACTCAGTCGGGAGCCGACCCGTTCGCCCCGCATAGAGGGATGGTGTCGCCGTCGCCCGTAGTGCACCCGCCGCCGGCTGCGATGCCAAAGTCGACGCACACTCCGATTGCGCTGTAGCCGGTTCTACAATCGACTGTTGCTTGTTGGCCTGGGGTGCATGTTTGCCCTTGTCCTCTGCTGACGCGGGCCCTGCTCAAGGAGACCAGCCGGGGCGGTTCGTACTCCAGTTTGTTGTCCAATTCTTTCTCCACAGACACTATCCCCTTTCTCGCGACGTTCTGCTGTTATTCTGCCCCTTCCATTTCGTAACCCAAGAAACCTTGCCCGATCAGTTGTTCGATGAAAGAAGCGATCTCCTCGCTGGCGGAGCCGGGCACGTTGGCAAACTGCTCCTGGATGCTTGCTACTTTAGAAATCTTACCGGGTGGGTATCGATGGCTCAACAAAGAATCTTACTTCCGGGCCGTATCCCATAAGCGGTACAAGATACGGTCAATCTGGCGGCGCAGGTCAGCTTTGCGGTAGGGCCGGCAGCGGGTAAAAGTAATCTGCTCTCGCTGACAATAACGGAGCAGGTGGGCGTTTATAAACTCGCTGCCGTTGTCAGAGTCTATACCCAGCAAGGGCATGGGCAACTGCTCTCGAATCTGGAGCAAGCCGGCAAAGGTGGCCGCCTGGCCTTTGTTGGGCAACACAACCGTCTCCG
>DAOTYC010000126.1:0-12633 GCA_034435095.1 Anaerolineae bacterium
GCTACTAAGAAACTACCCTGTCCCGTCATTCTGAGCTCCCCCACGGCGCGTAGGCGCGCCGCTCATTGGTGAAGAAACCACCGCCGAGTGTCATTGCGAGTCGCCCGTAGGGCGAAGAAGCAATGTAGCATAGCCCCTTGTGGGCGTAACGGGCACAAGGCACGGGCACGAGGCCCTGTGCTACGGCCCCAACCCGGAGATTGCTTCGCTTCGCGCGCAATGACGGAGTGGGTGCCGCCGTCATGCTGAGCCGCAGGCGAAGCATCTCGCGGTTGAAGCTTCTGCTGACTCGCCTAGAATTCTGGACGCACCCTCGACATTCCATCGGTTTGCTTCTAGGCGATAGCGTGCTATACTTACTCTGGTAACCAACATATAGCGTTATTGTCTTTGGAGCACTACGATGAACATGCCCGTGCTGGTCCTAAACGCAAACTTTGAGCCTATCAACGTGTGCTGTACCCGGCGCGCGCTCGTCTTGGTCATTGTCGGCAAGGCAGAGATATTGGAAAACGGACGGGGCTACGTCAGAACACCCACCGCCCAAATCCTGCGTCCGTCGGTCATCCGTCTGAACTACATGATCCGACGGCCGCGTCCGCGCGTCCGCCTGACCAAACAAGAAATCTTCCGGCGGGACAATTACACCTGTCAGTACTGCGGTAAGAAGACCAGAGACCTGACCATCGATCATGTGAAGCCGCGCCGGCTGGGGGGCGAACACCGTTGGGACAACCTGGTCAGCGCGTGCCCGGCCTGCAACCGACGCAAAGGTGGTCGGCCTCTGGATGAGACCGATATGCAATTGTTGCGCCCACCTGCCGAACCGCAAGCGACCGCCGACTATTTCTTCAGCCACTATCTGGCGACGAACCAAAACTGGGCGCAATTCCTGGCCGGCTGGTGACACACGCCGGACCATTGGCAACAGGAAGGGGGCAAGGAGATACACTCCTTTGCCCCCTTTGTTTGTCGAGAGTGAAATCAGGCAACGTGAGACTCAGCCGATTTCTGGTTGCAACAGGCCGTAGTTGCCATCCTTGCGCCGGTAGACCACGTTCACCGACGCCGTGTCCGGGTTGTAAAACAGGAAGAAATCGTGGCCCAAGAGTTCCATCTGCTCGATGGCTTCCTCCTCGGTCATGGGTTGTACCAGGAACCTCTTGACCCGTACCACAGAGGGCGGCGTCTCCTCTTCGGCGGCCTCCACAATCTCGGCGGCCTCCTCCGCCAGGCTTGCCGACTCGTCTGGCGCCATGCGCCCGCGGCGGACGCGCCTCTCCTTGAAACGCGCCACCTGGCGGTGCATCTTGTCAGCTACCGCGTCGATGGACGCAAACATATCGTCGGATTTCTCTTCGGCGCGGAGGATCGCGCCATTGCTGCGGATGGTGACCTGGGCCACCTGTCGGTCGTTCGCGCTCTTGGTCTTTTGCACCGACAACTCGACGCGCGCCTCGCTGATATTGGGCAAATACCTGTCCAGCCGGCCAATCTTCTTTTCCACGTATTGCCTGAGCCAATCGGTGATCTCCACATTCTTGCCCTTGATGATGATTTGCATCGTTCCAACCTCCTTCAAAAGTTTGATATATGGTTTGAAGAGAGCTTACCACGCGATGCCACACTGCACCGCGTGTGCTTATCGGGCGTGCGCCAACGTCAGCGCCCAGACCGAGGTCGGCCCATAGGGGCGAAGCGCCTCGGCGCAAGCAGTCAGCGTGGCGCCGGTAGTACAGACGTCATCAACCAGCAGCATCGCCCGCCCGTGAATGCGGTCCCCGCGCTGGCAATGGAACGCTTCGCGCACATTGTCCCATCGCTGTGATGCGCTCAACTCGGCCTGTGGCGCAGTCTGCCGCACGCGGCGCAGGACGTCCTCCAACACCGGCAGTCCGGTTTGCTGCGCCAACTGGCGGGCCAGCAGGGCCGATTGATTGTAGCCCCGTTCGCGCAGCCGTCGGCCATGCAGCGGTACAGGCACCAGCACCTCCCCCGGCGGACGCAGCCGTTGCCAGCCCTGCACCAGCAGCTCTCCTAATCGCCGGTCCAACGCGGCCAGGCCCTCATACTTGAAGGCGTGTATGGCCTCGCGCAACGTCCCATCAAACCAGGCAACCGAACGTATGCCGTCGAGTGTCCGGGGATGCGTCTGGCACGCAGCGCAGCGTCCAGGTGCAGAGACAGGCTGTCCGCACCAATCACACAAGGGGGGAGCGATAAGAAGGACATCCTTACTACAGTCACAACACCAGTAATCTCCCACGCGGTGACAGACCACACAACGCGGGGGGAAGATCAGGTCTAATAGATTTCGTTCCACCAGGCGAAGGTCAATCAGCATAGCCGTATTCTCCTGGAGGTTCGATGCAAAGTTATAATGGGCAGCGAAACGGCCGCCTTACGGCAGGGCCCCTGGCGGGGGCGGCGCTATGCCAGCCCCGAAAACACCGGAATGCAACAGCACCAGGATAGCCGGCCCGAGCAAGACAATATAGATGGCCGGGAAAATGAGAAAGACCATCGGGATAAGCATCTTGATCGGCGCTTGATGGGCCTTCTCCTCGGCCCGTTGTCGGCGTTTCATGCGCATCTGCTCCGACTGGATGCGCAAAATCTTGGCCAGGCTGACGCCCAACTGGTCGGCCTGAATGACAGCGGCCACGAAACTGGTCACATCGGGCACATCCATGTTCTCCGCCATGTCGCGCAGCGCTTCGCGGCGTAGTTTGCCGATGCGGATTTCGTGGATCACCCGCTCAAACGCCCGGCTGAGCTCATTATCCCACTTTTCGGCCACTTTGGCCAAAGCCGCGTCAAAACCGAGACCTGCCTCAACGCTGACCGTCAGCAGGTCGAGCGCATCGGGCAGCGCGCGGACGATCTCGCGCTGTCGGCGCGAGATCTTGCCCCTCAACCACAACACCGGCGCAAAATACCCCAGTGCACCGAGCACAATGGGAAACAGAAGCCGGTTGCCCAAGGGGGCGCGCGTCAGCGTCATCAAGGCGAAAGGCAAGACGAAACCGACAACCGCAGCCAGGCCGCGCAGTCCCATGAACTCCGTGGGGCCCCAACCATACGGCCGGCCGGCCATCTCCAACCGGCGACGCATCTCGGCCACATTGCGGTTGGGCGACAAACGCGCCAGCGCGTTTGACATGCCGCGCAACATTGGCTTGACGACACGCTCCGAGAACGGCTGGGATAGCTCCAGCTCCTGTAATGAAACCACAGTGCGGCCACCGTATTCGACCAGGCGGTCAGAGATTTGATCGGCCGGACGCGGGGCCGCGACTCCGACAAACAGAAGTATGATCGAAATCGCCAACCCGAAAGCAACAATCAAAATCAGCGGCGTCATACGACAACACCTCGCCTATCTGGTGCACCTATTATACATCAATTCGCACAATTTTCTGAATGGCGATGAATCCGGCGGTGATCATGATGGCCATGACGGCCAGCATGGCCCAGCCACACGGTTCTTTGAACATCGCGCCAATATAGTCGCGGTTGATCAGAAACAGAATCGCCATCAGGCCTATCGGCAGAAATGAAATCACATAGCCCGACAACATGCCCTGCGCCGTCAGCACCCGAACTTCGCCGAGGATGCGCACCCGCTCGCGGATGGTAAAGCCGATTGAGTCCAGGATTTCGGCCAGGTTGCCGCCCACCTCGTGCTGCACGTTGATCGCCGTGATCAGCAGGTCAAGGTCTTCGCTGCGCACCCGTTCCAGCAAGTGATTCATGGCTTCTTCTTGGGTCAGGCCCAAACCTACTTCTTTGACCACCCGCGCAAATTCCTCCGATATGGGAGGTGGCATTTCACGTGACACGGCCTCCATCGCCTGGATAAGGCTGTACCCGGCGCGCAAGGCATTGGCCATCAGGGTGATCGTGTCACCCAACTGATCATTAAAGGCTTTAAGTCGCGCCCGTTTGCGCATGTTGACATACAGCCGGGGGAGGAAGAAACCCACCACTGCCCCTATTGGGGCCATGAAAGCTGAGCCGCCCAGGACATAGAACAGAAATGAACACAGCAGGACGCTCATGAAGTTGATGATGAGGAACTCACCCACGCTCAGCTTCAAATCGGCCTGGGCCAGTTGCAGGGCAATGCCCGTGGCAAACCGCTTCTTGGCGACCGCCCGGTCAACCTGTTGCACGATAAAAGAGGACCTCTTGCCTTCTGCTTCGGCTGCCTGTCCGCCGAGGCCGCCTCGCCCCCGGCCGGCGGCATATCTTTCCAGGCGGTCGTCAACCTTCTTTTGGGACTGGCTGATGATAATCCCGATCATGGCAAAGAAGAAGAAAGTGATGAACCCGATCACTACCGCTACCACAATGGCAGACATACGTCTCTCTCCTCACGACTTATGGCCGACGCAGGTCAACTCCAAAGATCTCGGGCGGGAGATAGATGTTGGCCTCTTCAATTTGCTTCATAAACTTGGGTCTGATCCCCGTTGGCCGCAGCCGTCCAATAATCTTGCCCCCTTCATAGCCGGCCTGTACAAATTCAAAAATATCGCTGGTGACAATGACATCGCCTTCCATGCCCTGCACTTCGGTAACTTGCGTGATCTTGCGCGAGCCGTCGCGCATACGTTCCTGTTGGACGATGAGCTGCACCGCCGAGGCGATCTGTTCGCGAATGGCTCGCACCGGCAGCTCCATGCCGGCCATCAGTACCATGGTCTCCAAACGCTTCAGCGCGTCGCGTGGCGAGTTGGCGTGTAGGGTGGTCATCGAACCGTCGTGGCCAGTATTCATGGCCTGCAACATATCCAGCGCCTCGCCGCCGCGGCACTCGCCGACTACGATGCGGTCGGGGCGCATACGCAGCGAGTTGATCACCAGGTCGCGGATGGTCACTTCGCCTCTGCCTTCAATGTTTGGCGGGCGAGATTCCAGCGTGACCACGTGTTCCTGCTTCAATTGGAGCTCAGCGGCGTTCTCGATAGTGATGATGCGTTCATCCGCCGGGATGTATCCTGACAGAATGTTGAGCAACGTCGTCTTGCCGGAACCCGTACCGCCTGATACCACGATATTGAGCCGCGCGATCACGCAGGCGCGCAGAAATTCGGCCACCTCTTCGGTAATGGAGCCGAACCGGATCAAATCGTCCATCGTCAGCGCCTTTCTGGCAAACTTACGGATGGTGAGCGTGGGGCCTTTGAGTGACAGCGGCGGGATGATGGCGTTCACACGCGACCCGTCCGGCAGGCGGGCGTCCACGTATGGTGAGCTCTCATCGATCCGCCGCCCCAGCGGCGAGACGATGCGGTCAATGACGTGCATGATATGCTCGTCGCTGTCAAAAGCGACGTTGACCCTTTCCAGTTTACCCTTCCGTTCGACGTAGACGTGCTGAGGGTCATTGACCATCACTTCCGTGACGGTATCATCCTCCAGCAGCGGCTGAATGGGGCCATAGCCCAGGATATCCGCCGCGATTTGCTCGAACAACCGTTGTCGTTCAGCGCGGCTCAGGATAATATCTTCTTCGCTCAGAATCTGTTCGAATTCTTCACGGATTCTGTCACGGACCTTCTCGCCTCGCGACACGTCCATCCTGGGGTCGAGCGTCTCCAGAAGTTTGTCCTGCACCCGCTTCTTCAATTCCTGATAGGGGTCAACCGGCTTGGGAGCAACGGCCTGTTTGCTGATCAGTATCTCCTGGAAGCGCGTCGCTGCACCACCCTCGATTCGGGCGATGCCGGCCGTAGCTGGCTGAGCCGGGTTGACCGTGGGAACCGGCCTGGCCCCGCCGTCTTTCTGTGTTTGTTGGACCTTTTCAATTCGTTTCAAAAGAGACATCGCTCATCAACCTCACACTTGTAACTGACACCATCATCCGAATATCAGCCCGCATCCCAACGCCTAACGCTGGTGCATGAGCTTGCCCAACCGGCTCGCCTGGGCCTGCCCCGCGACCGGCTCGACGGTCGGCGGCCGTTCGGGTTCAGGACGCAGCACCTCGACCAGCCTGCGGGCCAAATCCGACACGCCCTGCGAGATGGGCGCCGTCCTATAGCTCAAAACAAACGGTGTCCCTTGATTGACCGAACTCAATACCGTGCGTTCGTCCAGTGGGATCACCCCATTCAACGGATGATTGAACGCCCCTTCAAGTTTCTCTGGCCTGATGCCGCTACGTCGGTCCCATTTGTTGAGCACCAACATATTCTTTTCCGGCGGATAGCCCAACCCCTCGGCGATGTCAAAATACAAACGGGTGTTCTTTACCGCAGGGATTTCTGGTGTCAGCAATAAGACAACACGATTGGCGGCATCCAGCACGGTCAACACCTGATCATACAGGGAGGTCCAGGTGTCTATGATGATGAAATCGTACATGCGCTTCATGACGCCTATAATCGCTTCCAAGTGATTCACCCGAATCGAGTCCGCATATTGCGGCTCCGGAGGCGCCAGCAGCACTTTGACCCCCGAAGAATGGGACAACATCACATTACCCAACAGCTCCTCATCCAGGTCATTGATCTGGGACATGATGTCCACAATGGAGCGCGTCGGCTGCATATTGAGCATCACGCCGACATCGCCGAACTGGAAGCTGGCGTCCCATAGGGCGACCTTCAGATTGTGCTCAGCTTTCATGGCACAGGCCAGGTTAACAGCAATGGTCGTACAGCCCACCCCGCCCTTGGCGCTGAACACGGTGATGATCTTGCCCTCCGACACAGGCTCGGGGCCAAGGCCGCCCGGCCCCACGCCTTTGACCGCGCCAGGCGGCAGGGCGACGACCCGCGGGCGGAGGTCGTACACCCGACGCAGGCTGGTGATCAGCTCATCACTGGTGAAGGGCTTGATCAGGAATTCCCGTGCGCCGGCCCGCATCGATTCGCGCACGTAGCTCATCTCGCCCTGCACGGACATCATGATCATCTGTGTGCCGGGCACCTTTTCCATGATCAGCCTGGTAGCCGTGATGCCGTCCATGTCCGGCATGTTGATATCCATCAACACGATGTCCGGCTTCAATTCGGCGGTCAATTCAATGGCCTCCCGGCCCGAACTGGCCGCGCCAACTACTTCGACGTCCTGCTCGAAGAACAACAGTTTTTTCAGGTTCTCGCGGGTCTCCGGAATATCATCAACGATCAGGACCCGAATCTTGTTCTCAGGTGTATCGGGCATATCCTCTCCCCAGATTATCGGCTCACCTGCCAAATCTCATAGAATTCAATCGCTGTCTCATCGCTGGCCTGGCAGCGGCGGGAGGCTTCCTACGCCGCCCTATCGAGGCTGTATGCCTCCGGCGGCTGCCTGCGCAGCCTGTCGCCCTTCCTCAGTGAAGGTAAAGAGTGTGAAGGGTCGCTTAGGCGGCGCCACAATGCCAAAGCGGGCCAACATATAATCCAGCGTCACCGGTTCAGTGGTGACGATGTCATGGTCGCCCGAGCTGCGTAGAACAAGATCAATCGAAGCGTTGCTTTCGCGCGCATACTTGATCACCAACGCATCCTGATGGTTCACCATCAGCACGATGGTATCCGGCGGCTCCATCGGCTGGGGCGTAGCTTCCGCCTCGGCCTGTGCCCCTTCTTGCGGGGACGGCTGCGGCGTCGGTTGTATACCCCACAGGCCCACCTTCAACACCGTCGCATCCTGCACCAGCAATTGGGTCGTCATGCGCGGGATCTGCGGGTTGGTCGGCACACAGCCCGGACACTGTTCACCGCTCAGGATAAGCGGCAGTTTCGTCTGCGACTGCTCGTCCACATCAATAAACGGCATGGTGATGAGCACGTCGACGCCGTCTCCCTCTTTCACCGCATACGCCACGCTGGACAGCTTGCCAATGGGCAAGGAGATGGCGACCTTGCCCTTAGGGATCAAGATAGAGGCGTTCAGGCCATAGCGGGCAATGTCATCCGGGCTGATTACCATTGTCTCCTCCATCACCTGGCCCTGGTAGATGTTGCGCGTGGCAATCTGTCCCAATGCCATATTAATGCTGCGCAGCGCACCGGCTGGAATTTCCGACAGGTCAATTTCCCGCAGTTCCACCATTTGTGGGATGACCGTGTCTCCCTCACCAATGTTCTGGATGGCAACGACGACTTTCTCGGTTCTGGGAATGGCCGGTGTAGCTACGGCCGATGGTGGAGGCTGCTGTACTGAGGTGATGATGATCAAAGCAGCGACCATGGTAACCAGTCCCAGTATTACGCCAATGAATATGAAAACCCTGCCTCCACGCATCGTTCCCTCCTGATGATGTACCTGTGTAAGTGCTGCCGCTGGGAAACACGGTCAACTCTATGATTCAGTGTGTATGCTATTGCTGTGCTGTATTGTAATGCGTGAAAACCCATCGTCGCGACGACCGCCAGCCGCGCCGTTGGCACCGGTTGACTACCACAGCCACTCCTGGCATCGCCGCAGATAACCACCCTCCCCTGTAGTGGGCAAGGTGAACTGGAAGGGCGAGCCGGCCTCTTCCAGAGTCACCACCGCCACATTCGAACGATAGACCACGCCGCCGTTCCAGACCAGAGCCTGAAATTGCGCCTGACTGCCGGGCGGGACGGTTTCTTTGAAGCGAAATTTGGTTGTAATGAGCACCACCTCGCCGGGCGGCAACGTGCCGATGTCAATCACCAATTCGCTGGCAGTTGCACCACGGGGGGCGGCCAATCCGCTGACCCTGCCCCCGCGGGCCTGGCCCAACGCCTGCGGAACCTGTTCAATTTTCAGGCCGCCGCGACTGGTGTCGGCCTCTTGCAGCCGAATTCCCGTCGCCAACGGTACGCGCACCACCACGCCGGTCGCCTGCCCAGGCCCGCCGTTCTGCACCGAGACGTTCAGCCGGGCGTCCATACCAACCCTGACCGTGCGCGGCGCGGACAGGCTGACCGCCACGCCCGGCGGCAGAGCGACCGCCGCAGGCGCGCGCTGGAGGACAGGGGCAGGGGACGCTGCCGGCGATGGCGTAAGCCTCACACTGCTGTCGCCAGAGACGGCCTGTAGTACGGGCAGGAAGAAACCCTGATCCACGCGGACGTGGTTCTTGCCGTCCAGCGCGACCTCGGCGTCGGGGTTGGTAAGCAGGCTGCCCGGCGGCACGATGACCCTGACATAGCCCGTGCCTGGACAGAGGCCTTTGAAGGCGAAGTAACCGTTGTCGTCGGCCAGTACCTGGTTACGCCACCCCCCACCGCCGACCTCAACCAACACGCCCGACCCCGGCGCCATGGCGCTGTAATTGGTGACGAATCCTTCGACCGTAGAGTTGCAGTGTGGGAAACGGCTGCCGCCGAACTTGCTTTCGCCGCCTCCCCCGCCGCCACCGCCGCCGTCAGTAGGCTTGGGTTCTGGCGTCGGCGGTTTTTCGGAAGTGGGCGGCGGCGGCAGGTTGCGATGCGCCGGCGATGGAGCAGCCCATGTCACAGCCAGGCTGCCCGCCATCAGGCCCGCCACGACCACAACTGTCAGAAAAACGATAGCAGGCGCTTTTCCATACATATACATACTTGTCCTTCTCACAGTCAGGTCCTTGTTCCCTTAAACTTCAAGCCCTACATCCTTAACAATTATTTTACCAGAAATACGCGAAAATCGCAACTATTGACCCTTGACCACAAACGGCAAATACACCCCGCCTGCACCCTGCGGGTCAGACCGCGGCTCGGCGTAGACCATCAGCGAACCGATGTTGTTCAGTTCGTTGGCTTCCGGCACATGGCCATAGCTGCGCTTCCATGGCACACAGCCCTTCTCCTCCGGCTGAGAATCCCACATGTCGGCCTGCGCATAGAGCCTGTGCCAGCCGGGCGCCGTAAATGAGTGCGCAATCGTGGGGTCCCACGAGGCGCAGGTCTTGGTGGCCGGGTCATAGCCGCGGCACCACAAACTCACCTCTATATATTCGCCGCTGAAAGGCCACGGCGCAATACCCACATAGGTGTACCACGTGTCATCCGGGTAGCGTGGCTCCTTGTACGGATCAACATAGACTGCTGTGTAGATATATCCGTTCCAATCCTCACAGGTCGCCTGCGCCCCCATCTCGCCCTCGGACGGCGGCCGCGGCAGGCGCAGCTCGCCGATCACCGTTTCGTTTTCCGGCAGGTCCAGCGCGGCGATGCCAACCGTCTGTGAGTAGACTTTGACCCTGATGTTCATGGACTGCCCCACCGTCGGGGTAATCGGGGTCGTCTCGATGGTGACCAGATACAGGTCAACCACCGTGTTGCTTGCCGTGATGTAATCCGTATCGGTGAAGACGTTGTTCGACCAATCGTCGTCACCCTGGTCGCCGCCGATGCGTGCCACATTTTCGGCATACGAGCCGGCCGAGCCGCTGACCTGCGCAGTCAGCGTGCACTGGCCGGCTTGGCCGGGGGCCAGAGAGCCAATGTTGGCGGTCCGCGGGTTGGAGCCCGTCCAGCCGCTGCCACACGTACCGCCCTGGTACGTCAGGCCCGACACCAGCGTGTCGGTAAGCCGCACATTGGTCATGGTGACGTTGCCGACGTTGGTGTAGTAAATCGTGCAGGTAACGTTTTGGCCGGGTTTGACTGCGCCAACACGGTCAGTCTTGTAGATTTCCAGGTCGCGCCGCTCTTGGACGACGGTGGTATCCGTGTCAGAGACGGCGTTCTGGAAGCGCACATACGGCCCGCCGCCTATGGTCACCGTGTTGGTCAGCGAACCCGGTGGCGTGCCGGCCTCCACCTGGGTGAAAAGATAAAGCGTCTGAGTGGTGTTGGCCGAGAAGCGCAGCGGGCGGGTGTAGACGTTGCCGCCGAGCGGCTGCCAGCCATAGCCGACGTAGCGCAGCCCGGCGGGCATCGTTTCGGTCAGCGTAAGGTCATAGCTGATCGGGTCAAAGTTCGCGCACACGATGCTGTAGGTGATGTATTCGCCCGGCAGGATGGTGCTCAGGCCATCGTCCTTCGCGATGGTAACGTTGGGCCGCAGCACGACCAGGTTTTGGTCGCTGGCCGTGGCCGGTATGGCGCCGTTGTTGCCCCAGATGGCGACCTGGTTGATGAACGGCCCCAGCGGCGCGGTATCGAGCACTCTGGCGCCGAACTCGACCGTCTTCGCTGTCTGGGTCACCGTCCCGTTGTACACATAGTAGCGGCAGCCGCTGCCGCAGGCCTGCCAATTCGCGTTGGAGAGCGGCTCGATTACCGCTGTCGGATAGGTATCGGTGACCCGCACACTCGTGACGGGTGCGCCGCCGGGGTTCGTGTTGCTGAACGAGATGACATAGGTGAATATCTCGCCCGGCTTAACTTCGGTCAAGCCGTCAGCCTTGACGATGTTCAACACCGGCACATCGGGCACGGTGTGGGTGACCACATTGCTGGCCACCGGCGGCCGCTCAGCGCAATCGGCCTGGGCCTGATTGGTGATGGTTATGTTGAAGACATTGCTGACCTGTGCGGTGAAGGTCACCACCCAGGGCACGTCAACCGTCAACTCAGTGCGCGGTGCACCCGCCGGCCATCTGAGCGTGTTGCCGCCCAATAACTCCCCGCCCGGGTAAGAGAGGATATTCAGTTTGCTGGTATCCACCACATCGGTGATGACCAGCGAGTGCGCCACCATGCCGCCAGTGTTGGTGACCGTAATGGTGTACAGGATGGTTGAATTTGCCGGGGCGACCGAACCATGCGGCGGGTTCGCGCTCTTGTATACGGTCAGAGTCGGCGTCGAGACCACCGTGTGGGTGATCGGAGCGCTGGCCTTCAGCAAGGAATGGTCGCTGCTGACCCAGGCGCGGTTGGCGAACTGCGTCCCGTTGTCCAGCGGCCGCGTTACCCACGCGGTGACCGTCACCGCGCCGCTTTGGCCGGGGCCGATCTGCGTCGCGTCGCGCTGCCAGGTCAGCGTCTTGCCGACCAGTTGCCCGCCTGGCGAATAGCTGATCGCATCAAGCTCATTGGGCAGTGTATCGCTGATCACCAGGTAGCCCGTCTCAGTCTGGTTGCCGGTGTATGTGTACGTGATCGTGTAGGTGATCACCGGCCGTTGGCTGCCCACTTCGACCAGCGGATAGGGTTCCGCCGATTTGGATACGTCCCATGAAGCGCGGTAGATCGGCATTACGTTGGTGAAGACGTTGTCCGCCTTGACCGGATCGCTGATGACATTGCCCCAGGTATCCTGGAACGGCGAATAGTTGATTTCCACCACGTTGGTAATGCTCGTTTCGCCAGCAGGGAACTCGTCCGGGGCGGTCACTTTGAAGATCACCGGATTGCCCCAGTTGCTGTAGCTGCCCGACCCATGCGTGCCTTTCGTCCCCACAAAGTAAGTGTAGACATCGCCGCCGACCAACGACCAGCCCGGGCTGGCGCTGTATGAGGTGTAATGGGGCTTGGTATCGGTCAGGACGATGTTCGGCGCAGGCACGCCGCCCGAGGCGGTGTAGTAGATGCTGTATGAAATGGTCTCTTTCGGATAGATGCCCGGCGGCCCCAATTTGACCACCTGCACCTCCGGATCGGGCACGTCGTAGTAAACGCGCACCCAGTCCAGGCGCGGCGTCAGCGTGTAGCTGATGGTGCGCATCTCGGCCTGATACTGGAAGTAGCGGGTCTCGGTGTACACGGAATTGATGGTCGCCGTATACACATG
>DAOTYC010000127.1:0-5064 GCA_034435095.1 Anaerolineae bacterium
TGATAAGGGAGAGATAAGGGTCTGCCTGTCGCGTGGTGAAGCGGATGGTGACATCCTGGCCTAGTTTGTGGCCGTACCGTCCGGTCAGATCACGGCCAATGGTCACCGTGTAGGCGGTGGATGGCCTGGTGTTCCACGAGATATAGACCTCGGTCTCGGAGTTGTACCAGTAGCTGTAGACATTCGTCGGCTCAGGGATGATGGTCAGGTTGTCAGCCAGTGTGGTGGGGCTGATCGGGCTGCTGAAGTAGATGTCAATGCCCCCGCCGTAATCGGCGTCGGTGTCGCCGTCGGCTGGCGTTGAACTGACGAACTTGGGCAGAGCAATGGTCGAAAAGGTCCAGCTATAATCGGCCACCGTCCCCTTGTCGCCGCCAGCGGCCCTGGCCCCTTTGGCGACGCTCGCCCGGTAGCTGGCGTCGAGCGCCAGCGGCTTGTCGGGAGTGAAAATCATCGTCTCGCCGCGCACTGTGGTTTCCAGCTTGCTGCTCTCGCTCCGACTGCTGCGAGCGTCCATCTCCAGCGATTCCTGGGTTATCTCGGCAGTCGTCCAGGAGAACTTGCCGGTCACTTCCTTGCCGCTCTCGATTTCTGTCAGTAAGAAGCTTCGTTCGGTGGAACGATGGTCCATCGGCTGATTGAAGGTGACCGAAATGGGCTCATTCGGCCCGACGTAGATGGACTTATCGGCCGGGTAGACGTTCGTCACCGCCGGCAGCCTGGTGGTGAAGGTCCATGAGTACTCGTCTTTCAGCACACTGCCCATCAGCCCGGTCAGGCCAGCCTGCACGCGGGCCTTATAGGTGGTCGCCGGTGCGAAACCCTGCCTGGGAGTGAAAGTGTAAATCGAAGTGTTGAGCCACTCGCCGCTACCTTCGACCGACGGGGTGAACGCCAGCGGCTGTGGCAGCGAAGCCTGTTGGCCCAGCGAGGTCAGGGGCACGACCGGCCGGTTGAAGACGACGGTCACCGTTGACATCATGTCCACTTCGGTGGCGTCGGGGCCAGGCATGACCTCAACCACCTCCAGGTAGCCCACCACCTGGAAGCTGAACTTCACCGGCCTGGCCAATTGTGCGCCAGCCTTGCTCTTGGCCCGCTCAGAGAGGGTGACCTGGTACACCTGGCCGCGCTCGAACTGCCCGGCTGCCGGCCGCACGGACATGGCCCTGTCGTTCGTCCAGGTGAATTGGAGCGGGACATCCGGCGAGATCGCGAACGCAGCTTCCACCACCGCCCGGTCCATATCCTGGCTGAAATTCAACTCGATGGGCGCATCCGCCGGCAGCTCTTCGCCGCCGGCCGGGCTGTGCTCCACCACGATGGGCGGTTCGGCGTCGAACGCAGCGGTCGGCCCGACGGTCAGGCGGTCATGGGCGAGCGTCTCCGTTGCTGAAGCTGTCGGCGCGACGCTCCCAGGCAACGCCGACAGCAAGGTCATGATGATGACGAGAATGGTTGTGGCAACGACATGGCACTTCTTATTCATTTGTTTCCTCCTTTTTTAATATACGGGCAACTATGCCAGCCCATGCGCCTCAAGACCGCAGCCGCGTCAGCAAAGGATTCATCATCGCTTTCGTACTTTGCATTGTAATGGCTTTTGCACACTTTGCAAAACGCGCGCAGCGTCCAGTCCTGAAAGCTCATGAAACAGGCCAGGCCGCGCTTAAGGCACGACCGTAATACGGACGACGTCGCTTTCAACTTCCCGGCCCAGGGCATCTATGCCGCGGGCCTGAAAGACATGTTCACCCGGCTGCAGGCACCACAGGCCGCGATAGGGCGGCTGGGTGTATTCGCCAATGGGTGCGCCATCGGCCAGCAGGGTGACCGAACGCAATGGCGCAGCCGACTGGGCAAGGTCGCCGACGCGGGCGGCGACATGAAGACACTGGCTGCTCAGCGGAATCTGCGGCGAGATGCGATAGGTCGCCCCGGCGTCCGGGTCGGTCATGACCAGCGGCAGCTCAGTTGGCCGATGTGAAACCACCATCGGCTCGTCCCGTTCCGCCAGAAGCTCGCCAGGGCGAGGTATCTCCACCGGCTGCGGGACTGCCATCACCGTCGGCCCTTGAGAAGGGTGCTCCAGGGCCAACATTTGGGCTGTGTAGCCTGGCGGCGGCTCAGGCGGGCGAGGCAGATGGCGCTGACGCGCCCATTCCTGCGCTTCGGCCGGCAGCACGGTGTATACCCGCTCCACCACCTGCTGAAGCGGCGTGTCAGCAGTCGCCAGGTAGCCGGTGGCGCGGTCCACACGGAACTTCTGGTGCATGTCGCAGTAGACCTGCGGCTCACTGCCCGCGATAAATAGCTCAGTCTTGCGGTGCGGGCAGTTTGCGGTAGGCAGCAGGCCAGACAGGGCGCAGACCTCCACGCGCGTCAGGCCGGGCGGCTCAACGAAGTTCTGAACCGGCTTGCCTTTCAGGGCCTCTTCCATGAAGTTGTGCCAGATTGGCGCGGCGCCGGTAATGCCAGAGACATGGCCCATGGGCTCGTTGTCAGCGTTGCCCACCCACACGCCGACGGCCAGCTCAGGCGTGTAGCCGATGGTCCAGTTGTCGCGCCAATCGGTGGTGGTGCCCGTCTTGACCGCGGCCGGCCGCGTCAGGTTGAGCACGCTGTCCAGGCCAAAGCCGCTCATGCGCGCCGTGTCGTCGCTGAGGATATGCGTGATGAGATAGGCCACGCGCGGGTCCATGACCTGTGAGCCACTGACTTCGGCGTCTGCGGCATGGGCGTCTTGCCCACGCTGCATCAAGACTCGCCCCTGGGCATCTTCAACGCGGCTGATGGCAACCGGCTCGACGCGCCGTCCGCCGTTGGCGAATGCGGCGTAAGCGGCGGTCAGCTCCAGCAGACGCACCTCGCCGCCGCCCAACGTGAGCGCCAGGCCGAATCGTTCACTGTCATCGAAAGTCTCGATGCCCAGCTTCCGGGCGAAATCAATCATGTCTTTCAGCCCCACGTGGTCAAGCACGCGCACGGCGACCAGGTTGAGAGAGGAAGCCAATGCCTCGCGTAGAAGCACCGGCCCGCGGAACAGACGGTCGTAATTGTATGGCACGTATGGCTCGCCCTGTCGGGTGAGGAACGAGGTGCGCACATCGAGCACCATCGTCGCTGGCGTGTAGTCGCGGCTGAAAGCCAGAGCGTAGGTAATCGGCTTGATGGACGAGCCGGGCTGACGGGTCGCCAGGGCGACGTTCACCGCGCCATCTATACGCGGGTCGAAGTAATCGGGGCTGCCCAGCATAGCCAAAATTTCGCCGCTGCGCGGGTCGAGGGCGACCAGCGCGCCGTTGCGGATGTTGAGGGTGCGACGGGCGCCGTACACACCCGGGCTGCCCTCTTTGCGTTCGTTCAGAAGCGTCAGTTGTCGCCGTACAATCCGTTCGGCAGCGTTCTGCATGTCGAGGTCTAAGGTGGTGTAAACACGCAATCCGCCCTGCTGAAGCATCTCCAGGCCAAAACGATCCCGCAAGACCCGATGGACGTGCATGACGAAATGGGGGGCACGGATGGGGAAACGGGTGGCGGCGAAGTGCAATTTCTCTTCTTTAGCCAGTTTGGCCTGCTCGGCGGTGATAAAACCGGCCTTGACCATCAGGTCCAACACCACCGCCTGTCGTTTCCTGGCCGCCTCTGGCTCGACCAGCGGGTCATACAGGGCTGGCGCCTGGGGCAACCCGGCCAACATGGCACACTCGGCCAGGTCAAGGTCGCTCACTGATTTGCCAAAATAGGCCCGTGCGGCAGCCTCAACGCCGTAAGCCATGTTGCCGTAATACGTCTCGTTCAAATACAGGGCCAAAATCTCATCTTTCGAATAGCTGAGGGCCAGGCGATAGGCCAACACCGTCTCGCGCAGTTTGCGGAGCAGGGTCCGCCGCCCGCGCTCCTGCGGGCTCAACAGCAGGTTGCGGGCAAGTTGTTGGGTGATGGTGCTGCCCCCGGCAATGACCTCCCCGCCTTGCAGGTTGATGATTACGGCGCGCACAATGCCGCGCACATCCACACCAGGGTTGTGGTAGAAGCCGCGGTCTTCCGTGGCGATGGTCGCCTGGCGCAGCGCCAGCGGAATGTGGTCCAACGGCACGGGCGAATGTCTGCCGGCATGTGGGTCCATCACCTCGTAGAGCAGCCGACCGTTGCGGTCGAAAATCTTCGTCGTCGGCTTGCTGGCCTGCTGATACAACATGTCCGGCGAAGGCAAATCGCCGAAGAAGTGATGCCAGGCCTGCCAGAGGCCGCCCGCCACCACAAGCAGGCAAAGGGCTGCCGGGATAGCCCATCGCCCTGACCGACTCCGTATGGCCCACCCTATTCCTTTGATCGTCTCCCAGAGACGTGTGGTCACTCGACTCGAACCCTCGCGGCTGCTCACGGCGGGCATCCCGCCGCCAGCTCCCAATTTTGTCCTATACCCCATATTATAATCGAGAAGGGGGCAAAAGACATCCGCCAATCCGCGTAAACGGCTGGCCTGACCAACCAGCATAAGGACGCATCCACGCAGGCGCAGCCACATCCCGCTGGCCGCCAGCAGCGACAATCGCCGCGCCCCCCAAGCAGCGCAAAAGCGCAGTCAACACGCAGTATAACACAACGCTGCGGTCTAGCCCAATAACATTGAATTTGAGGGGGTTACATGCTATAATTAATTATAATTGATAATCAAGCGATGGAACATTTCTCTTTAACGTTTCTTGTTGAGGTGACTCATGGAAATTCACGAATTGGTTATTGAAATGAAATTGCTGGAACGCCGCCTGATGCTTTATGAAGAAAAGTACGGTATTCTGAGCGAGGATTTCTACCGCGCGCTCATGGCTGGCGAGTTGGAACGATATGATGAATACGACGAGACGCGCACGGACTTCAGTCGCTGGAAAGGGCTTTACGAAACCTGGCAGAGGCGGCGACAAGCATACGAGACCCAAATCAAACAATCGAAGAGATTGAATCGCTCATCTCGAAGACTGACTGATGCGGCACCCCTCTTGCGGACGGACGCAACCAGCATTATGGGCGAATCAGCCGCAGCCCCGCCCCCGTCATGCT
>DAOTYC010000128.1:0-13707 GCA_034435095.1 Anaerolineae bacterium
GTGGGGGTGGCGTGCTGTCAACGGATTCGGGGAACGGATTGAACGGATTGACTCTCGCCGCAGGTTGGCGTCATCCGTTCAATCCGCTCCAGATAATCCGTTGACAGCTCACACCATGCACCGTGAGATGCTTCGCCTTCGGCTCAGCATGACGGGATAGGGCGGCGCCCGCTAAGAAACGATTCGGCCATGACACCCAGTGGTGTTTCTTCCTGCATGAGCGGCGCGCCACGCGCCGTGGGGGAGCTCAGAATGACGGTCAGAGCCATTCGTCGGCTATGTGCTTGCCTGCGTTTGAGCCGTCTTGTTGCGCGCGGCGACCCCGGCCAGAACTTTCAGCGTATCCATGAGCAGGGTCGGCCAGTCCTGATACCCCTCAAATGGCAACCAAATCTGGTGCTTGCCGAACCGCGCCTGACCGCTGAGGCGGCTGGCGACATATTGCCGGTCTCCCTGGCTGAGTGAACCAAAACGCACCACTATTTGACCCGATTCGACGGCGATGGACTCGACGCCGCCGCGCAGGGCCCAGACCTTGAACTGCAACTGGGAGAGAAGGTTCTGTGCCTCCGGCGGCAATGGCCCAAAGCGGTCGAGCAACTCCTGCTTCATGGCCTCGATTTCTTCTTCAGAGCGCAGACGAGCCATGCGCTGATAGAGTTTCAGCCTGAGCTCAGAACCGAAGACGTACTTCTCAGGCAGGTATGCAGGCATGGGCAAGGCGATCTGCACGGTCCAGTCCAGCGGTTCAAGCAGCGTCGCCACCACGTCGGGCTCGCGGCGTCTGGCTTGCTCTGCGGGGAGCGGCCATTTCTGCCCCTTCAGTCGGTCTATGGCCTGGGCCAGCAGGCGCATGTAGAGGTCGAAGCCGATGGCGGCGATGTGGCCGTGCTGCCGGCTGCCCAGAATCTCCCCCGCGCCGCGGATTTCCAGGTCGTACATCGCCACCTGGAAGCCCGCGCCCAGCTCACTGGCCCGCGCGATGGCCTCCAGACGCTGCGTCGCCACTTCCGACAGCGGTTGGTGGGGCGCGTACAGCAGGTAGGCATAGGCTCTCACCGTGCTGCGCCCGACCCGCCCCCGCAACTGGTATAACTGGGCCAAGCCGAAACGGTCGGCCCGATTGATGATGATGGTGTTGGCGTTGGGGATGTCCAGACCGCTTTCGATGATTGACGTGCAGACGAGCACATCAATATGCCCGGCGGCGAAGTCCAGCATCACCTTTTCCAGTTCCGCCTCGGGCATCTGCCCATGCCCGATGGCCACCACGGCTTCCGGTACGAGCCTCTGGACACGCTGAGCGATCTGCCGGATGCCCTGTACGCGGTTGTGCACAAAATAGACCTGTCCCCCCCGGTTGAGTTCGCGCACGATAGCCTGGCGCACCAGATTGTCATCGTATTCGGCGATGTGGGTCTTGATGGGCAGCCGTTGGTCGGGCGGCGTATCAATGGCGCTCATATCGCGCGCGCCGGTCAGCGCCATGTACAGCGTGCGCGGGATGGGCGTGGCGGTGAGAGTCAAGACATCCACTTCTTTGCGCATCTGCTTCAGCCGTTCCTTGTGCACGACGCCGAACCGCTGCTCTTCGTCAATGATGAGCAGGCCCAGATTCTTGAAGCGGACATCTCGCTGGATAAGACGGTGCGTGCCGATCACGATGTCAATGCGTCCCTCCGCCAGACGCCTGACGATCTGCTCCTGCATTTTGCGCGAACGGAAGCGAGACAACATCTCCACTTCCACCGGAAACGGCGCGAGCCGTTCAGTGAAAGTCTGGTAGTGTTGCTGAGCCAACACGGTGGTCGGTACCAACACGGCGACCTGATAACCGTCGGTCACTGCCTTGAACGCCGCCCGCAGGGCGACTTCAGTCTTGCCGTAGCCCACATCGCCGGTGACCAGTCGGTCCATCGGGCGCGGAGTCTCCATATCGCGCTTGACGCTTTGAATGGCGTCCAGTTGATCCTGCGTCTCCACATACGGGAACGACGCTTCCAGCTCACGCTGCCACTGATCGTCTGGCGAGAAGGCATGGCCGGGGATGACGTGTCGGGCGGCGTAGAGCTCCAGCAGCTCGTCGGCAATCTCTTCGACGGCGCGTTGCGCCCTGGCCTTGACGCGCGGCCACTCCGCGCTACCCAGGCGATAAATCGTCGGTTCGACCCCACCGCCCACATAGCGGCTTAAGCGGTCTACCTGATGGATGGGCACATACAACTGATCGCCTTCGGCGTAATCAACGCGCACATACTCTTGCTCTAGGCCGCCAGCTTCCGATGACATTCTAACCAGGCCGCGAAAAACGCCTATGCCGTGCTCGATGTGTACCACGTAGTCGCCCGGCGACAGGTCGGCAAAGAAGGCTTCTGGCGCAATGGCCTTGCGTGGTTTGGGGCGACGTGGCTCTGGCCGGCCGATGCCGAATACTTCGGCGTCGGTCAGCAACACCACATCGGGGCCGATGGAGCCGTTGTCTGGGCGCGCATCTGGAGAGGCGATGTTCGCACGAAAAGTCCAGCCTTCAGCTAACGCGCCATGCACCAGCGTCAGGCTGCCCGGCGCGAGGGGCGCCTCTACGTTCTCGGTTAGCGTGGCGGGGAAACCGTCCGCGGCCAGCAGGTCGGCCAGGCGTTGCGCCTGGCGGCTGATGACCACCTGTCGCTGTTCCGGATTCGAGCGAGTGCGCCATTCCGCCAAGATGCGCTTGAGCTGTCCTCCGTAGCGCGGCGCGGCGCCGAATATCTCGCGAAATCTATCGGCTTGCGGCGCAAAGGGCGGTGCATCCCCCAGCACCAGGGCCACGGCCCGTTCCAGGATGGCCGCCATGCCGTTCGTTTCGGCCTCCCATGAGAAGTGAGAAGAGACCGCGCCCGGTGGCAACTCGCCCGCGTCGGTCATGTCTCGACGCAAATCCAGAGCCTGAGCGTCCAGTTCGAGCGCTTTGGCCGTCAATTGCGCCCAATCGTCTATGATGAGCAGTCCGTCGTCGGGCAAGTAATCCAGCAGCGAGGCCGGCTGGGCATACAGGTAGGGGATGTAGAACTCCAGGTGGTGAAACACCGCGCTCTGTCGAAGCAGGTCAAGGTCTCGTTCATATTCGTTCCGTGCCGCGCTGTGGCAGGCTGAGCGGTCGAGCTGCTCAAACCTTTCAGCGGCAGCCGGGCCGAATTTTGGCAGGGCCTCACGTGCGGGAATCAGTTGAATGGCGTCGAGCCTGTCTCGCGACCGCTGTGAGGTCGGGTCGAACGTGCGGATGGAGTCAATCACGTCGCCGAAGAAATCCAGGCGCACCGGCAGCTCGCATTGGGGCGAGAACACATCTACGATGCCCCCGCGATGGCTGAATTGGCCGGGCTCTTCCACGACCTGGACTGGCTCGTAGCCATAGGCATACCAGTGGGCCAACAGCTTACTCAGGGAGGCCGTCTGGCCTGCTTTGAGCACGCGCGCGCCCAGCAGGAACTCGCGTGGCGGCAGGGTCTTGCGCAGCAGGGCGCGGATGGAAGTCACGACCAGCGGCGGGCCGTTGACGTCAGCCCGCTGGCCCGGAGGCCCTCCGCCCTCCCCTATCCTAAGAGCAGACAAAGCGGCCAGCCGCTGCTGGCGGGTTTCTGTGGCCCAGGGCATACGTTCGTAGGGCAGGATGTCGGGCTCTGGGTAGCGATAGATGTTGCCGGTGTCGGGCAGCCAGAGCCGCAGTTGCTCGGCCAGCGCGACAGCATCGGCGGAGCGGGTCATGACTACCATAATGGGCCGGGCAACCGTGCGGTGGAGGGCGGCGAGCACCGCAGGCATGGCAGCGCGCAGCAGCCCCAGGTAGATGGGCCGTCCTGAAGGGCCGCCCTCTACCGGGCGGCCTGTCCCCTGCAACTCGGCGACCAGTTGGGAAAAGGCGGGACTCTGTTCGATTAGCGCAAGGAGGCCGTCGAGTCTCACCGAACTTCGTTCCTACAGCAGGCGGTCGGGTCTGGAAACCCGGCCCGCACTTCATCACCGTGCCCCTACTTTGGCATGTCCCGCAGTTGTACGTAGGCCGGGCGCAGACGCAGCTCTGGGTACATGGGGTCAATGATCGCCCACCAATATTTCTCGTCGTCCGGCGTCCATTCTGGATAGGGCATGTAGATCAGGCTCATGACCCCTATCCAGGGCGACCAGTTCTTCCTGGCATACTGGTAGGCACGCACGAAGTAATCGGCTTTCTCCTGCTCGGTCACGGCGTGCCAGTGATAGGGCGAATCGGGCCGTTCGTCGCTGGTCCAGCCGAATTCGAGCAGCGCAATTTGCTTGTCGGCGTCTCCATAGTTGACCATGATTTGGCGGATGTCCTCCACCCGCCGGAAACAGTAGATGCGGCGGCGTTCTTCGGGGCTGGGGTCGTTGTTGTAGAGCACCGGATCTTTGGCGACAACGGCCGGGTCGGTTTCTGGCGGGACTTTGTAGCCTGCCCCGTGCACGCCCATCACGTCGAAGTACGGCTTGGCGCCGGCGTCATACATGCCCTTGATGAATTCCGAATCTGGCATGGCGACATCGTCCCAACGGCTGGTGGGCGCCATGCCTGCGCTGATCACCATGGCCTCAGGGTCGGCCCGCTTGACAGCCTGATAGGCCACCTTGAGCATCTCGGTATACCCCGCCGGGTTGGGTGGCTTTTCCCCCCACTCGCGCGCCAGATTGGGTTCGTTCCAGATTTGGTATGCCCGGATGCGGCCTTTGTAGCGGGCAGCCAGGGCATAGAGAAAATCGGCGTAGTCCTGCAGGTTATCGGGCGGGCCGATGCCGGGGAAGCCGCCGCCTGCCCATGCCGGCTGGTTATCCACACGGACAATCAAATTCAGGCCATGTTGTTCCACCTGATCCACGATGCGGTCGGGGCGTTCCCAGTCAAACTGATTCTTGGCGGCGCCTTCAATGTCACGCCAGCCGAAAATTTGCTTGACCCAGCCAAAATCGGCCTCACGGATGAGTTTCAGGTCCCGGTCGGCCGTTTCAGCTCGCCACCACAGGAAAGCCTGCATCCCGTACTCTGGGGAGTTCATCCGAATTCCTTTGCTGGTTGCGCTGGCCGGATACGAAATCCCCGCCATTTCAGGCTGCGGCGCTTCTGCCGGTGGCTGTGGAGGCTGCGCTTCCTGAGGCGGAGCAGGCGTCGGCGGCTGGGTTGGCACTGATGGCGGCGCAGGCGTCGGCGTGTCAGTCGCGGCCGGCGGCAGTGGCGTAGGCAACAGCGCAGGCGTCTCGGTCGGCGGCAATGTGGGCGGCGGGACTGTGACAACCAACGGCGCGGGAGGCTCGGTCGGCCGGCTGCTCACCCTCAGCGCGGGGCGATAGAACAACACACTCCATACGGCGAACCCGGCGGCGCAAACCACCATAAAGAACAGGACAACAAGCAAACCAATGCAGGCGAAATGGATTCGACTGTCACTCTGTTCCGGGCGACGATTCTGTGATGGGCGATGTTGTCTCATACGGGTTGATGGCCTCGGTGTTGTCAATCTGCGCTACTTGGGCATGGCGGCCAGCGCAGCATAGACGGGCAACGGCCCCCAGCCTTCGTTCACGATGCCCCACTGAGCCATTTCCGAACCGGGTGCGACCACCTTGAAGTTCAGGTTCCACAGGAACATCACACCGACCCAACCCCAGGCTTTGCCCATCTGGTAGGCCTTGACGGTATACTCCGCTTGCTGTTGCAGGGTATTGTCGGCGGCGTACTCATAGTTTTTGGTCGGGCTGGAGGACGAAGCCCAGCCGAATTCGGTGGGCCAGATCGTTTTCCCGCTGTCACCATAGTTGACCATGATGTTGCGATAGCCTTCCATCGTCGCTTTGAAGCTCCAGCTATGATGGCGATTGGTGACCGGGCCCGTGAAATTCAGGCCCGGACGTTCCCACGTCTGCCAGTCGGCGTCGGGCGGCATGTTGTAGCCGCTGGGATGCGCGCCGACGGCATCACAGGCGTCCTTGAGGCCGTTCTGGTACATGCCTTCCAGATAGGCGTAGTCGTCCATGGCCCAGGGCGCGGGCGCGCCGGTAGGCGTCAGCGCGCCGCTGATGACCACTGCACCGGGGTCCTGCGCTTTCACCGCTGCGTATGCCAATTTCAGAAGCTGCATGTAGCGGCCGGGGTCAATCTGCTCATTGCCCCATTCGTAGTGCAGGTTCTGCTCATTCCAGATCTCGTAAGCCTTCACCTTGCCGCGGTAGCGAGCCGCCATGTCGCCGATCATGTCGGCGTAATCCTGCGGATTTTGCGGCGGGCCCTCGACGCCAAAGTCCGTACCACCTGGCCTGGCCCATCTGGGCGCTTTCACCACGCTGAACATTGGGTTTAACCCGGCGGCGGTCAGCCCGTTGGCAATGCGGTCGGTCTCGCCCCACTGATAGTCGCGCTTGCCGGGCTCGAGGACTTTCCATTCAATCTGTTGCTTGACCCAGCCAAAACCCAGGCCCTTGACCGCTGAAATAATTGGCCCCAAGTCATTGCCCCACATGTGGGCCTGTATGCCATAGCCGAAGCCCGGATTGACTGGCCCGGCGGCGACCGGCGCCGGCTGACCGCCGCCTCCGCCGCTGCTCTCGCCGCTGCTCGCCTCCGGCTGGGGGCGCGGCCTGGGCCGAGGCGTGGGCGAAGGCTCAGGGGTCGGCGATGGTATGGGAGTAGGTGTGGGCGTGGGCGTAGGCACGGCCACCAGCAGGGCCACTCTATTGGTATCGTTATTGCCGTTCCCGGTCGGTTGTCCACCTGCCGACACAGCCGCCTCGATCATGTACTTGCCCGGGTTCTGAGGCGCGGTCCATACGAATTGTGGGTCGGACAGCGCGTGCCGTTCTTCGTGCAAGATGCCGCCGCCCTCGTCTTTGACCCGCCAGACCACATCGAACTGGCTCTGCACTGGCGGGACGATCAGGTCATGGAATTTGCGCACCACTTCCCAGACCTGTGGGTCATTCGGCTCGCCGAGCAGGTCATTGATGACCACGCCACGCAGGTTGTACTGTGAAACCAGTTGGAGTTTGCGCGCCAGACTCGAGGCGTTACCCAACCATACCGTATGCTTTTTCCCACCACCATTCACATAACTGTACCAATAGGTGCCGGTGTTCTGGTCAAACTGCAGGCCGGTGGATTGTTGCATACCGGTCAGTCCGACCAGAACTTGTTCGCCCGGGTTGACAATCTGTTTATCGCCCTGAACCTTCACTTGCGTGAATGGTTTCAGTGCTTGCGTGTATGACAGATTCAGCAGCATGTTGTCCACTTGTTCAACGCTGCGCGCCGAAATAGCCAACATGATTTTATAGCGATTGGCCGAACCGACCGCCCAATCCAACATCTGTTCCATCTTGCCGTTGGGGACATACGCCTGAGGGTCCTGCATGGCCGGAATCTTCAGCG
The DNA here is from genome assembly GCA_034435095.1 of Anaerolineae bacterium. Lineage (GTDB taxonomy): Bacteria > Chloroflexota > Anaerolineae > DAOTYC01 > DAOTYC01 > DAOTYC01. The sequence goes on from DAOTYC010000128.1 coordinate 7,412, forward strand.
AGTCAACCGCTTTGCCCAAGGCCTCCCAGTCATAAGCGCCAGTCTCCCAACGGTCAACGGCGACCTGTAGCGGTGGGCTGACATGTACGGACAACAGCTTCTGATTGTCGTGCAGGGCACGGGCCAGGTCAGCGATGAAGCGGCTGAAATCATCGCGCAGGGCAGGGTTGATGCCCTGATAATTGATGTCTATGCCGGCGTACATATTTTGCACCACCAATCCAACAATGGCGCCGATATGCCGGTCACGGATGCCCTGGTCAACCAGCAGATTGTCTACCAGGTCGCTGCGGATCACCCCTGTCTCGTCCCAGTTGCGGATGGTGGGCATCAGGATAAAAGTGCCTTCGTGAGCGAGGGGCGACAGCGCACCCAGGTCGCCGCCAATCGTGCCGTCGCTGTTGAGGAACAGACCCAATGGGTTGATTTCCACCAAAGCATTGCGCGCTTCGTTTACAATCTCGGCACCTTTGGCCACGCTGCCGGCCACCGTCGGCGGGACCGGTTTAGTCTGCATCACGACCAACGAGCGAGGGAGCTCGGTCAGTTTCAGTTCCAGACGGTCCTCGCCCGGCAAGATGTGGCTGGGCAACCACTTCCACTCCTTGCCTGACCAGGAGTATACGTCCAGGGTGCGATAAGGCTCGGAATCATTGGGGATGGGCACGTAGGCGATGACCTGCGAGGGCATCTCCTTGCCGCGCGTTTCGATGTGGTAGAAAGGGCTCTTCATAATCAGATTGGCCGGAATCATTTCCGCTGCTTTGAGCAAATCCCGGCCAGCCGCCCCCGACAGGAAATCGGCCCGCGAATAAGTCTTCAACCTGGCCCTGACTTTGCCCTCAGGCATTCCTTCGGGTAAGAGGATAACCTGCGTGCCGTCTGGGTCCTGCAACACTCCGCCTTCCTTGCCGTAGGAGCCGTATCCACTTTCAAAAATTCGCTCCAGCGCGGAAAAAGGCGGCAGGAGGATGATGATTAAAATGAGCAAGGGAATCAGGACCAGGTTGATGACCCATCCGGTCCATTTCCCTTCGAGTACTCCTTCAATGACTCTTACCATAAAGTCAGGTCTGACTCCTTTCACAACGTGCAGTGGTGCTGGAGGTTGCTCCGCCTGATGTCATGCGGCAGTCTGGCCTCGGTCTGGCGACCGATCGCAAGGCCGGTTTTTCCTGAGCTGCCTGCGACTGGCCCCCATAATGATAGCGACAGGAAATTGTCACGGCAATTTCTGGCCGGTATAGTCTGACTCATAATAGATAGCAAACAAGGAAGCTCAGGGACCGCATACCTGACGGTGTGGGAACAGCCGTCTCGGTCCCTGCCAGGAAGGGCTGGGGTACATCCAAAAGCACTACTCTCAGATGCTGACACTGATGTTGAACCGATACCAATTGACCTCTTTCAGACTCGGATTTTTTGTGTACAAAAGCCATTCTAGCATACAGCCTCAGATTTAGCAAATGGTGCTGGCTGCCAGCAGCTTCGCGGCTATGGTGTTGACATGTTGGGCCAATTCGTCCTCATCGAAGGCTACTAACCTGCCCTGCCGAACAACAACCTTGCCGTTGACGATGGTGTACGCCGTCTGGTGGTCGTAGCCGCAGAAGATGAGAGCTGCCAGAGGATCAGACAGGGCGCCGGCGTACTGCATTTTGCCCATGTCGAACAAGGCCAGATCAGCCCCCATGCCTGGCGAGATGGCCCCCAGTCGTTCTCTGAAATTGAGCAGCCTGAGACCGCCGTCAATCGCCATTGACAACGCCTGACGCGCGCTTAGCGCGTCGGCCCCGTAGCGGACCCGCTGCAACAACAGGGCGTTTCGCACTTCTCCCAGCATATCAGATGAGTCGTTGGACGCCGAACCATCTACGCCCAGCCCTACCCGCACGCCACGCGCCACCATTTCCGTCACCCGCGCGATGCCCGAACCCAGCCGCATGTTCGAAGACGGGCAATGCGCTATGCCTGTACCCGTCTCTTGCAGCAAATCGAGCTCCTCATCGTTGAACCAGATACCGTGCGCATAGTATACGTCCGGCCCCAGCCAGTCCCAATCGGCCATCAGGGCCAGAGGGCGCTTCCCGTAACGCGCCAGGCAATATTCTTCCTCGTCCAGGGTCTCTACCAGGTGCGTGTGCAGCACTACGCCGTAATCACGGGCCAGTTTCGCCGTCTCAGTCATGACCGAAGATTCGACCGAGAAGGGGCTGCACGGCGCAAAGGTGACTTTGCGCATCGCCAGCGGGTCGGGGTCATGATAGGTTTCAGCGGTTCGCGCCATATCGCGCAGCACCTCATCGGTGGTTTGCACCACGTGATCGGGCGGCAACCCACCCTGGCTTTGCCCCAGCGTCATCGAGCCGCGGGAGGGCGAGAAACGGATGCCGACTTCGTTCGCCGCCTGAAACTGCAAGGCCATCATATCGCCCTTGAACCCGGCGGGATAGAGATACATGTGGTCGGTGGTGCAGGTCGCCCCGGTTTTCAACAGCTCCGCCGCGCCGATCAACGTGGAATAGTAGACCCCTTCCTCGTCCAGGTTGGCCCAGATGGGATACAGGTAGACCAGCCAATCGAACAACTTCGCGTTCTGCGCGCCGGGCAAATTGCGGGTCAAGATTTGATACAGGTGGTGGTGGGTGTTGACCATGCCAGGCATGACCAGCAGGCGCGAACAGTCAATGACTTCCGTGCTCTCCTCATCCTGCGGCGTCAAACGGATTGACGGCGCAACTTCGGCGATGAGGTTGTCGCGAATCAGGATGTCATGATCCCTCAGCTCGTCGCCGGCGGCGTTAAACGTGGCGATGTAAAAACAATTCTTCAACAATATCATGGCAACACCTTCTCCCCCACCCGGTTCTATTGTCTGAAAGTTCAAGGATTGGTCGCGGCTGCCCTGAGGTGCTTCTGGTCAGACCGGCCATAACGCAGGGCCTGCATCTCGGCGATGATGGAAATGGCAATCTCATCGGCAGAAGTCCCGCCAATGTCCAGGCCGGCCGGTGTGTAGAGCGCGCTGAGATCCAGGTTCTCGCCCAGCTCTGCCCGCAAATCGTGGACGAACTTCGCCGATTTGGCCCGCGAGGCCAGCAGTCCAATGTAACGCGGCTGCCAGTGGGACGAGAGGATCGCCTTCAGTACCAGGTAGTCGGCGTCGTGAGCTGGCGTGGCAATGACAAAGAAACTGCCTTCTGGCACGCCAATGTTCTGCAAGGCCGTTTCATACGCGGTCACGATCACGCGGTCTGCGCCGGGCGTCAAGCCTTCCGTTCCCTCTCGTTCGTCAATGACCGTGACAAAATAGGGCAGGTCGCGCAGGTGACGGACCAGGGCCTGGCCCACGTGTCCCCCGCCGAACAAATAGACATGGGGGCCAGAGGTCAGGTACTCGTAAAAAAGCGTGACTCGGCCTCCACAGACCATGTTGGTTACTTCGTCGGCCTCAGCGACATTGCGTTCGTCGAAGAGGGCATATCGCACCAGCATAGACCGTTTTGTCCGCAGCAGCTCGGCTGCTCTTTCTTGCGCCAGTTGCTCCAGCCGCCCGCCGCCGACAGTGCCTATCGTCCGCCCATCGGGGTAGACAAGCATTTTGGCCCCTGGCGGCAGCGGCCCGGAACCTTCTTTCTCAACCACTGTAACCAGCACACCTTGCTCACCGTTTCTTTGCAATTGAAGCAACGCCTCGTAGATGTGTGACATGATGCTCTCCTCTTGGTCAAAATCCTCTCGTCTTATGCGAGAACCACATCTCCATAGTGTAAACATTGTACATCAAAGTCCAAAGTCGCCAAAATGGTTAAACGCCCGGGGTGCATCCGAGATTTTTAGGAAGCAGACGCTTACGGCGTTTTCCATAGTCACCGAATCGGCCTGGCCGTCATTCTGAGCTCCCCTACGGCGCACGGGTGCGCCGCTCATAAGGGAAGAAACACCGCCAGGTTGTCATGAGCGGGTCGTCTCTTTGCGAGCGCCGCCCCCTCCCGTCATTCTGAGCGAAGCGAAGAATCTCAACGCCTGCCAGCGCGAGATGCTTCGCCTTCGGCTCAGCATGACGCAGCCGAGGCTTCTGCTAACTCGCCTAGAACTCTGGATGCACCCGTCCCATGTCACCATTTGACGCGCTGATGAAGAGAGAATAGAATGAGACAATCATCCGACAGGAGGTTAACCGTGCACCGATTTGACCCAGCCCATCTCCATAGACTCGTCAGTCCGGAGAGAGACACCTGGCTGCACCCACAACAGGTTTTGGACGCCCTCCATCTTCGACCGGGGTTGAAAGTGGTGGACTTTGGTTCGGGACCCGGCTATTTCACCCTTCCTGTCGCTGAGCGCGTTGGTCCAGGCGGAACCGTGTTCGCGCTGGACGTGGAGCAGGCGATGCTGGAAGCCCTGCAGCAACGCGCGACCGCCGCGGCTGTCTCCAACATTGTCGCAATTTTGACCGATGCGCGAAATATCCCGTTGCCTGATGCCATAGCAGACCGCGCTTTGCTCTCGTTGGTCCTGCACGAGGTGCCAGATCGTTCACTTTTGCTCAGTGAAGTCAGTCGGCTTCTCAAACCACAGGGACGACTGGTCGTCGTGGAATGGCAGCCCTGGCAGACAGAACATGGGCCGGCGCCGGGCGAACGTCTCGCGCCGGAGAGATTGGCTGATGAGCTGCAAGGCCATGGCTTTATACAGGTCGCCTCTGCCCCTTTGGGAGACAATTGTTATGTAATGGCAGCCCATAATCCGTGAGCCACTCTTCATGCTGAGCACAGCGTTGAAGCTCCTGCTAACTGTCCTGAAATTCTGGACGCCCCCCCCTGATTCAGGTCATTTACGCAAAAGTCCTGTTCTGTGATACAATCATGGCTGGCGGACATACTGAGGAAAGAGCCTGGCAATGGTCACTCTCACGGAGGTGAAAACGAGATGAGAAGCAAAATCCATTTGTGGTTGGTGGTTGTTCTGGCGGTGGTGGGCATCGTTGCGGCCGGGCAGGCAACTTTCGCCCAGGTGCCGGGGACATCGCCCATTGCCGTCGTTCCCATCCCCGTTCCCGAAGATTGGACGGTGTACCAGGACGTGAACGGGGCCTGGTGGCTGAAGTATCCCCCATCCTGGACGGTGGCGCAGGGCTATCCGGGCGGTGTGCAGTTTCAGGTCGGCCAGCTCCACACTGTAGACATCACCGTTGAACCGGAGTCTGTCCCTCTGCCTTATGACAACTGGCTGACGCTTGACCTGATGGCGCAGGGGGTGGTGCAGGGCATTGCGGCTCAGGGCCAAGACCTGAAGATGGTCGAAATGGGTCGCTGGTTTCGCGGCGTGTTCGGCCTGTACTTTATTCTGCAAGGCCCAGACCCGCGGACGGGCACGAGCCTTGATATGACCGTGGTGCTGATGCCTTTCGGCGAAAATCAAGCGGTGCGGGCCACGTTTTCACTGTCTTCGCCCGAAGATAAGGACATGGTTGGCGCCGTCCTGTCTTCGTTGACGGCCGGCGCGGCCCCAGCCGGCCGGACAGTACCGCCGGTTCGCCAGTTGCAGCAAGGAGAAGGTGTTCCCGGCGTTGTCAGTGAGGGCGGCGGAGCGGTGGTCGCGACAGGCCCCTTTGGCCCCATCGTGTTTGCGGAAGGTGTCGATGCGCAAAATCGGCCGATCAATCCGCGTGCCTCTTTCCCCTCCGGCGTCACAGCGGTCTATGCTCTGTTTGACTATAATGGGGTGGCGGCAGGCACGCCATACACGGCCAGATGGTACATGAACGATGTGATGGTGTTTGCCGAAGATCATGCCTGGGACCTGCCGGCGACTGGCTCAGGCGCTTCGGCGTTGCTCGCGAACAGCAATGGTTTCCCCGACGGCCAATACAGGCTGGAGCTCATCATAGGCGGACAGGTTGTGCAACAGGGGACCTTCAGCGTGGGCGGCGTGCCGGTCGGGCCTGAGCCGGCCCTCAGCCCAATGCCTCCTGCGCCGCCAACGCCCGTACAACTGACCATGCCTACACCATCGCCGCTCACCATGCCCACACCAATCCAGATCACCATCCCCACGCCTGAGCCGCTGTTGCCTCCCACGCCGCAACCGCCGCCCCTACAGGGACGGTCGAGCAAGGGCAAGATTGTGTATACCCAGTTTGACGGCGACGTGCCCAGCCTGTGGACGATCAACGTGGACGGCAGCGGCGACACGCGCATCAAAGGCGCCGACCATGCCAGTGACCCCTCCTGGTCGCCCGATGGGTCGAGCATCGTCTTCGTGGGCTGGGATGGCAGTCCAAGAGGGGGCAG
>DAOTYC010000129.1:0-8672 GCA_034435095.1 Anaerolineae bacterium
AACGTGCGCGCGTCGCCGAGTTGAAGGCCAAACTGGCGAAGATTGATAAGCCACAGGCCAAGCATTTGCTCGGCGTCGCCGACCATCTGGTCAGGCGGTCGGTCTGGATAGTAGGTGGCGATGGCTGGGCATACGACATCGGCTATGGCGGCCTGGATCACGTGCTGGCTTCGGGGCGCAACGTAAACGTGCTGGTGCTCGACACCGGGGTCTATTCCAATACGGGCGGACAGATGTCCAAAGCGACCCCGCGAGGGGCTGTAGCCAAGTTTGCCGCCGGCGGCAAGCCCTTGCCGCAAAAAGACCTGGGCATGATGGCGATGAACTATGGCAACGTCTATGTGGCAAAGGTTGCCTTGGGCGCGAACGACAACCAGACGGTCAAAGCGTTTGTCGAAGCTGAAGCCTACAATGGCCCCAGCTTAATCATTGCTTACAGCCATTGTATCGCTCACGGCATCAACATGACGACCGGTCCAGATGAACAGAAAGCCGCAGTTGATTCTGGCGCGTGGATTCTGTATCGCTACAACCCAGAGGCGTTGGCCCGCGGGCTGAACCCGCTCACCCTTGACTCCAAAGAGCCAAGCATCCCGGTCAAAGAGTGGATGTATCGTGAGAACCGCTTCAAGATGTTGACTCTCTCCAACCCGCAAGAGGCAGAGCGGTTGCTCAAGCTGGCGCAGTATGACGTCAGGTACCGCTGGAACCTGTACGAGCAGATGTCCAAGATGGACTACAGCTTCTTGGAAGCAGCAGGACAGTAAGCCGCGCCGATTTGACTGACTTGCCCTCAGGGCGCGAGAAATTGCTCCCTGAGGGCTCCCATCGGATGCTTCGGCACCTCGTGGTTCGGGCAGGATTTCAATCTGAAAGGAAAAGGGAAAAATGATAGATTTAAGTACAACGTACATGGGCCTGCAACTGAAGAACCCTATTGTCCCTTCTGCCTCGCCGCTCTCTCGTGAAATCAGCACGATCAAACGGATGGAAGATGCGGGCGCTGCGGCGGTCGTGATATACTCCCTGTTTGAGGAGCAGATCAAGCACGAAGCGGCAGAGCTGGTGCATTATCTGGAGTACGGCACTTACAGCTTCGCCGAAGCCCTCACCTATTTTCCCGACCTCGGCGAATATCGGGTCGGAGGCGAGGAATATCTCGAACACATCCGCAAGGCGAAAGAAGCGGTTGATATTCCCATCATCGGCAGCCTGAACGGCGTCACCCAGAGTGGTTGGATAGAATATGCCTCGAAAATTGAACAGGCCGGCGCCGATGGTCTTGAACTGAACGTCTATTTTGTGGCGGCAAATCCCAAAATGAGCAGCGCGGATGTTGAGGCCATGTATCTCGATACGCTCAAAGCGGTCAAGCAAAGCGTCAGAATCCCCGTGGCGATGAAGCTCAGCCCCTATTTCAGCTCCATGGCCAACATGGCCGCTCAGTTGGACAACGCCGGGGCAGATGCGTTGGTGCTGTTCAATCGTTTCTATCAGCCCGACCTCGACCTGGATGAGCTCGAAGTAGTCCGTCATTTGGACTTGAGCACCTCGGCGGAGATGAAATTGCCGTTGCGCTGGATAGCCATTCTGTATGGGCGCGTACAGGCTTCGCTGGCGCTAACAAGCGGTATACACCAGCCAGAAGATGTCGCTAAAGCCATCCTGGCCGGTGCCGATGTCGCCAATGTCTGTTCCGTTTTGCTGGCAGAAGGCGTCGGCAAGATCAGCAAGTTGATTGATGGCCTGGCTGCCTGGATGGAAACCAAAGAATACAGTTCGCTTGGCGACATGAAAGGCGCGCTGAGCCAGAGGGCGGTCGCCGAGCCGGCAGCATTCGAACGCGCCAACTATATCAAGATCTTGCAGGAGTTCAAGCCCAACATATAGGCCCTACCCAATCCGGGTCTCCATCACCTGGATCAGTTCAGGCGGTCGAGACAAGGCACTCCCGCCGCCTTGTCTTTGTGCAGGTGCGATTTGCCAATTCTGCCAATCGGGCGTATAATGACACAACGTTGAAAATGTTTAATGTCAAGAAACTTACCACCAGCTTCCCGAAGGAAGCTGGCAGGTTTCGTGATTGTTTGGTGTGAGCGTATTCGATAAATTGAAAAGGAGACATGTTGATGGTTATCACGAAAGAGATGGCAATCGGCGAAATCGTTGAGAAGTACCCCAAGACCGTTGAGGTTTTTCTGCGTCATGGCCTGATGTGCTTCGGCTGCGCAGTGGCGCGTTTCGAGAACTTGGAGCAAGGCGCGGTGGCCCACGGGATTGATGTTGATGCGCTCTTGGCAGACCTGAACAAGGTCGTTACAGAGCCAGCCTGAACGCGGCCGGACCGCGTTTTCGGCAAGCCGACGTCAGGAGAGTGCGAAACATCCCAACCCCATGCTGGCAGCAGAACGGCATGGGGTTTTCTTGCTATCCGTTAGACGGAGGTGTGTGCGATTCCTTACCTGGATGTGTCAAGCGGGCCGCTTTACTACGCGGTACATCGGTCGTCGGCACGAAATCCGGTTCCGGCTGTGCTGATTCACGGCGCAGGCGGAAGCCATCTTTCCTGGTCGGCCACTTTGCGGCGGCTTTCCCCCCATGTGACCACCTACCTGCCTGACCTGCCCGGCCACGGCCGCTCAGCCGGTCCAGGTTGTTCTTCGATCGAAGGCTTCGCCGAGGCCGTCCTGCAATTCTGTCAGGGCCTGGCTTTGAAGGGCGTGGTACTGATCGGCCACTCAATGGGCGGCGCGACAGCCATCGTCGCTGCCCTACGCCAGCCTGAGTTGTGCCGTGCTCTGGTGCTGCTCAATTCGGCGGCGAAATTCAGCGTCCCGCCTGCCATCCTCGACGCGCTCGACCAAGACCATGAACGGGCTGTGGCGCTGGTGTGTGAATATGCCCTCGGCCCCGACTTTCCACCGCCACTCGGCGAGACAACGTGTCGGATGCTGCGGGAGCTCCCGCACGAAACGCTTCGGCGGGATTTCCTGGCCTGCCAGGCGTTTGATGTGACGGCGCAACTGCCTGCGCTTCAGGTCCCCACACTTATCATCGCGGCCAGCGCCGATTTGCTCACCCCCTTGCCCAATCAGCACCTGTTGGCCGAACACATACCTCATTCCCGACTCATCGTGATGCAACAGGCCGGGCATACGGCGATGTTGACCCACGCGGAGCAAATTCGCTGCGAGATCCTGAGCTTTCTGGACTTGACAAAATATTAGAGCCGTCGTAATATTAGCATTGCTAAATGATAACTTCGCCGAATTCATGGATGGTGAGAAAAGGAAGGTCGGCATGGCGTCGGACATTCATGTTCTGGACTGGATGGGAGAATTTTTCGGGACCGAGAGCTACAGACAAAGGATGCTGGATTGGTTACAGCGAACTTTCAGCGAGGAAGAAGACACTCCTCTGAACCGCGAAGTCCTGGAGGTCGCCCACCTCTTTGTGGTCTTGGGCTGGATGGAACGGCGCCTGTTTTCCCAGCAACTGGCCAGATACGACCTGACTATTCCTCAGTTCTTCACACTCCTGGTCATCCATCATTGCGAAGACCAGTGTACGATGGGCGTGTTGGCGGAACGAACCCATCAGTGCTCGGCTACCCTGACCGGCATCATTGACCGCCTGATCAAAATGGGCCTGGTTGAACGACAAAGGGACGAAAGCGACCGTCGCCTGGTTCTGGTTCGCATCACCGAACATGGGCGGCGGCTCGTGCACGAATCGCTGCTTGCCCGTTTTGAGGCCCTGAAACGATACCTGATGCAGTTTGATGACGAGAATCGCCAGCAGCTCATTCAGTTGCTGCGCAAATCGCTGGCGATGATGAAAACCGAACTAGAGAATTTGTCCCCGCTGGAGACCTCCGAACACCCCACGTCCGTAGCGTGTCCGTGACCCTTTTGGTTACGGCTTCGCAGCCTCAGCCGTTGTTCCTCACATAGTAGAACATCAGTTTGACAAAAAAGATAGAGTTGCTTAAAGTCATGTCAGGCTGGGGCTTGCGTTTGCTCTGAGTGATTAACCGATGGCCTGGGATACAGCATGACCACCCTCCAGGCTGAGAGGGGTTCTCGTCTGCTGCAAGGCGGTGATGAGTCTCGGCGAGGAGAACAGACTTATGGAAATTGGAACGGTTCGGCAAGTTGATATTGACCAGGAGATGCAGGTCGCGTACCTGGATTATGCCATGAGCGTGATTGTCGCCCGTGCACTGCCCGATGTGCGCGACGGCTTGAAGCCGGTGCACCGGCGCATCCTGTACGCCATGCACGACATGAATCTCCACCATAATGCCCCCTATAAGAAAAGCGCGCGTATTGTCGGTGAAGTCTTGGGCAAATACCACCCCCATGGCGATGCGGCCGTGTATGAAAGTATGGTCCGCATGGCCCAGGATTTTTCCATGCGCTACGTCCTGGTCGATGGTCAGGGCAACTTCGGCTCGATTGACGGCGACTCCGCAGCGGCCATGCGTTACACCGAGGCCCGCCAGGCCCCGCTGAGCGAAGAGATGCTGAGGGACATCGAGAAAAACACCGTTGATTTTGGCCCCAACTTTGACGGCAGCTTGCAGGAACCGCTGGTTCTGCCCTCGGCCTTCCCCAACCTGCTCGTCAACGGCTCGTCGGGCATTGCGGTCGGGATGGCTACCAACATCCCACCCCATAATCTGAGCGAAGTGTGCGATGCCATCGCCTACCTGATTGACCATTACCATCGCCTGGATGACATCGGCGTTGATGAGCTGATGCAGTTTATCAAGGGACCAGACTTCCCGACAGGCGGCATCATACATCTGGAGGGCGAGGAAAGCGATAACGGTTCAGGAGTTGAGGACTCACTGCGCGCCGCCTATGCAGTAGGGCGGGGACGTATCACCGTTCAGGCGAAGGCGCACATTGAGGAGATGAGCCGTAACCGCAATCGCATCGTCGTGACCGAATTGCCCTATCAGGTCAACAAGAGCCGCCTCATCGAGCGCATCGCCGAACTGGTGCGCGAAGGGCGTTTGGAGGGCATCACCGACCTGCGCGACGAATCGGACCGACAGGGCATGAGAATCATCATCGAACTGACGCGCAACGTCGAGCCGAAGCAAATGCTCCGCGAGTTGTTCCGCCTGACGCCAATGCGCAGCACTTTCAGCATCATGCTACTGGCCCTGGTCGACGGCGAGCCACGGATGCTTTCCCTGCGGCGTCTGCTCTTCCACTACGTTGAACACCGACGCGAGGTGATTGTCCGCCGCAGCCAATACGACCTGCAGCGAGCACGGGAGCGCGCCCACATCTTGCAGGGCTTGCTGATCGCTTTAGACAACCTCGACGAGGTCATCCAGATTATCCGCCATTCGCGGACGGCGGATACCGCTCACGCCAGCCTGCGCAAACGGTTCAAGCTGACCGACGTTCAGGCCCAGGCTATCCTGGACATGCCGCTCCGACGGCTCGCCGCGCTGGAACGGCAAAAAATCGAGATAGAATACAAAGAGAAGCTCGAACTCATTGCCTACCTGGAAGACCTGTTGGCCCACCCCGCCAAAATCCTGGCGCTCATCAAGCAAGACATGCTCACGCTCAAGGAAAAGTACGGCGACCCACGTCGCACCCAAATCGTGCGCGGCGCTCCAGGAGAGCTGGTGACCGAGGCTCTCTTGCCGGATGAGAATCATCTGTTCGTGTTCAGAAGCGACGGCCTGGTGCGCCGCGAATCCGCACACATCCGCCGGCCTCTGTCGCCGCCGGATGAGATACCGCGCCATATTGTTCTCGCCAACACACGAGATACGATGCTGTGTTTCACCGCGGATGGGCGTGTGCTCCCCTTTGCGGCGCACCAGGTGCCCTCGCCGGACAGCGGCGAAAAGAAATCAATTAAGGACCTGCTCAATGTTGGCCGGATAGATGATGTGACTTGTGTCGCCGCGCTCCCGTTCCCAGCCGATGAAGAGGGTCAGAACGAGCCTGCCGGAGCAGGCGCAGGCGACAACCGTCCGCAGTATCTCATGACCGTCACCCTGTTGGGTAAAATCAAACGGACACCCCTGGCAGAGGTGCGCAAGGCGGTCGCCCGAGGGGAGACCCAGGTAATGAACGTTGATGAACATGACCGGCTGATGTGGGCCCTTTTGACGCCAGGCAGCCGGGAGGTCATTCTGGTATCTGCTCAGGCGAAGGCCATCCGGTTTGGCGAAGAAGAGATTCGTCCCTCAGGTCTGGGCGCCGGAGGGGTCATGGCGATGAAACTGGAGGGCGATGATCGCCTCGTCGGGTGCGGCCTTGTAAGAGACGCGCTCTTGATCACATTCAGCCAGAAGGGCTACGGCAAAGCGTCTGAGCTGTCCGCCTATCCAGCCCAAAAACGCTATGGTGCAGGAGTGGTCGCTGGCAGCTTGACCTCACGCACCGGCCCGCTGATCGCCGCAGCGGTGGTCACAGGCGACGAAGAGGTTATTGCCGTGACCACCGGAAAAACGGCGAAGCGGCTGAAAGCAAGTGACTTTCCGGTTATGGGGCGGGCTTCTGGCGGCAGGAATGTCGCCCTCGCTCCTGCGGGACAGACTTTCGAGTACATAGTCTTTGGGATCAGCCCGCAAGGAAGAACGGGCGAAGATCAGGGAGAGGCTGTTGAGGGCGTGCGAGCATCGGAGCCAGCCCCAGAAGACAAAGCCGCAACAGCGCAGCGAGAGGATCGCACTCCACAGCCCCCCAAGCCCGCTCCGGCCAGGAAAGCGCCGGTTGGCGGGAAAGCCGATGGCAAGCTTGCAGCCGAGGCCAGGACACTCCGCGGGCCGACAAAACAGCCGGCCATCCCTCCACCTGCCCACGACAAGGGCATAGCAAAAGCAGCGACCGCCACGCCAGTCTCAAAGGCAGCAGGCAAAGCCACTGCGCGCGGCGCGCCAGTTGAGAGACCCGCTCCCGCCAAAACGGCGGCCCGTCAACACTCGCCAACAGCCGAGGTCGAATTGGACCTGCCGGTAGCGAAACGACGCGTGACTAAGAAGGCGGCCGAGAAGCAGCCGCCGACGGCCGAGGTCGAATTGGACCTGCCAGTGCTGAAGCGAGGTGCGGCCAAAAAGGCGGCGGAGGAGACAAAGAGCGCCACGGCGAAAAAAGTACCGGGCAAATCGAGCAAGGACGGCGAAGCTGTTATCGAACTGCCGGTGAAAAAGCGACCGGCACGTGGGCAACTGCCTCTTCCTTTGGAGGACAAAGAACTGGACTTGCCCGCGCCAGTCAAAAAACCGCGCCGCAGCGCCAGGCCCGATCCCGCGTCCGGCTCTCAAGCGAGGAGCCCAGCCAGGGCACGGGGCGGAGGACAGGCGATCACCACAGATGGCAGCGGACCTCCGGCAAAAGACAAGACCCCGCCTGGCAAGGGCAGAAGCAAAAGTGAATAGCAGCCAATTAGCGGCGCAAGCCAGGGACAAAGCCACCAACGGACCGTGGTAGCTCTGTCCCCCTGCATTTCAACTATTGGCCCAACACATCAGTCCACTGGCCTGAGAATGATTTTGTAGCCTGCCCTGTCCTTGAACATCTGGAACGCCTGCTCCCATTCCGTTATGGGCAAGACATGTGACGCCAGCGGCTGTGTATTGACCAGGCCGTCCGCCATGAGCTGGAGAGCCTTAGTCCAGGCTTCGGGGACCGTAGCGAACATGCCGGTCATCTTGATTTCCTTGTAAGTGAGCTGGTCCATGTCCCAGGCAAACGATTTGCCGGCAAGGCCCATTTGGGTATACTGTCCGGCTTTGCGCACAGCCTTGAGGCACGTGGCTGCGGATGGGCCGGCTCCGGCGCACTCGAACACCACGTCGGCGCCATAGCCGTCAGTCAGGTCATTGATCAGCGCGAACAAATCTTGCTTTTCCACGTTAACAATGTAATCGGCACCCAATTGCTTGCCCAGGTCGAGCCTTTTCTCGTCCTGCGTCAATCCGCTGAGCACCACAGTGGCCTGTGCTGATTTGGCGACCTGTACGGCCAACAGGCCGATGGTGCCGGGCCCGGAAACCAAAACCACATCTCTGGGCATAATCTTCGTCTTGATCAGCCCGCCGTGCACGACGCAGGCCAGTGGTTCGGTCAACGCCCCAGCCTCAAAACCGACATTGTCCGGCAGGCGATGGACGTTGATTTGCGGGACAATGACGTACCTGGTCATCGCCCCGTTGACAATCGAGCCGATAGAGCGACGTTTGGCGCACAGATTGGGCATTCCGCCGCGGCAATACCGACAGACACCGCATGTATCGTAGTAGGTTTCTGAGGTAACGCGGTCGCCAACCTGACAGGTGGTGACACCCTCTCCCACTTCAGCCACCACTCCGGCCAGCTCATGCCCCAGAATAATGGGCGGGGTGGTTTTGTATTCGTCATAATAGATATGGATGTCGGTGCCGCACACGCCAGCGGCCTTCACCTCGATTTTGACCTCACCTGGTTGTGGCGAAGGCTCGGGCATCTCTCGGATGCCCACATTTCCCACACCTGCTGCATACTTGACTACTGCTTTCAATTTGTCGCCCTCCCGTCGTGAAATGTTTATAATGAATCCGGCAGACCCGCACGTATCGCAATCAGAAACCTGGTACTGAATCGCGGCCCGCAGAGCTATGTTACCATGCCCGGCGCACAAAGTCAACCGGGCACATC
>DAOTYC010000130.1:0-6085 GCA_034435095.1 Anaerolineae bacterium
CGTGCCCGTTACGCCCACAAGGGGCTATGCTACATTGCTTCGTGGCCTTGCGGGCTTCTCGTGCGATGACACCCGGCGGTGTCTCTCCCCCCATGAGCGGCGCGTGGGCGCGCCGCGGGGGAGCTCAGAATGACGGGGGCTGTGCCTGCGAGGGCACAATGCTGCAGCTTGCGGCGAGTTGACGCAGGGCGCAGAGGAAGTACAATTCAAAGCGGAATTCAACGATGTCGCTGGATTCTGACAAAGCCAACAAAAGGTTATTCTAACCGATGGAGGTAGTAGCATGTCGAAAGAGAAGGTGGATTTCTGGAAGTATGAACGCAGCCTGGATGACCCATTGTATGCTCTGGCACGCCAGGACCCCGAGGTGTACCAGGCCATTCAAGGCGAGCAAAATCGCCAGCGCGACAAGCTGGAACTGATTGCCTCGGAAAACTTCGTCAGCCGCGCGGTGCTGCTGGCGCAGGGCTGCATCATGACCAACAAGTACGCCGAGGGCTACCCGGACGCCCGTTACTATGGCGGCTGTGAGTGGGTTGATGTCGTCGAGAAGCTGGCCATTGAGCGGGCCAAGCAGTTGTTTGGGGCCGACCACGCCAACGTGCAACCCCATTCCGGTTCACAGGCCAATGCTGCGGCGTATCTGGCGATGCTGCAGCCGGGCGATGTTGTCCTGGCCATGCGGCTGGATCACGGCGGCCACCTGACCCACGGCAGCCCGGTCAACTTCTCCGGGCAGTTGTACGATTTCAAGTCATACGGCGTGAACAAGGACACCGAACTGCTGGATTATGAGGAACTGGAACGATTGGCTCAGGAGCATCGTCCGCGCCTGATCGTGGCCGGGGCCAGCGCGTATCCGCGCTTCTTTGACTTTGAGCGCATCCGGCAAATCGCCGACAGCGTGGGGGCTTATGTGATGGTTGACATTGCCCACGTGGCCGGCCTGATCGCGACGGGCTTACATCCTTCGCCCATCCCGACCGCAGATGTGGTGACCAGCACGACGCACAAGACGCTGCGCGGCCCGCGCGCCGGCCTGATCCTGTGCAAAGAGGCCATGGCTAAGAAGATTGACAAGGCGGTGTTCCCCGGCACTCAAGGCGGGCCACTGATGCACGTCATTGCCGCCAAGGCGGTGGCTTTCGGCGAGGCGCTGCAGCCTGAGTTCAAGGCATACTGCCAGCAGATTGTGAACAACGCCAAGGCGTTGGCGGAGGAGCTGCAAGCGCAGGGCCTGCGCCTGGTAACGGGCGGGACGGATAACCACCTGATGCTGGTTGATTTGCGCGGCGCAGGTGTGACCGGCCTCGAAGTGGAGAGACGGCTCGACCAGGTGGGCATCACCGTGAACAAGAACAAAATCCCGTTCGATCCGTTGCCGCCGAAGGAGACCAGTGGCATCCGCATCGGCACGCCGGCGCTGACGACGCGCGGCATGAAAGAGCCGGAGATGAAGACCATCGGCCGCCTCATCGCGCGAATGGTGTTTGAGGGCGACAGCCCGCAAGTGGCCGAGCAGGTGCGGGAAGAAGTCCGCGCCCTGGCGTGGAGTTTCCCGTCGTATCAATGACGGCGGAGACGGCGTAGTCCCCGCCGTCCGTCAGGCTGAGCTTCCCCACGGCGCATGGGCGCGCCGCTCATGGGGAAAGAAACACCACCGCATGTTATGATGGGTTTGTCTCTTGATGGGCACAGCCCCATCCCGTCATGCTGAGCGAAGCGAAGCATCTGCCGCAGGCGAAGCGTCTCGCGCCGCCTGTGAAGCACTGTCAACGGATTTTCCGGAACGGATTGAACGGATTGACGCTGACGCGGGTAGAGACGTTGCATTGCAACGTCTCTACGCAATCCGTTCCGTGAGTCCGTTGGATGTACCCCTTGAAATTCCGCAATTTGACAACAAACGTGAAGCCCCCTATAGTAGTGATTCGTGCCAGGCTATGGCGGCAAGTGTCTTGCTGGTGGCTTCCTGGCGGCCATGCAAGGCCACCTTATCTCATGTTAGGAGGTTGAGTTTCAGTCGTGGGATATTCAAATACCTTGATGAAACTGGCTATTGGCGCGCTGCTGCTGGCTTGTGGCAGCGTGCGGCCAGCCTACGCAGAGGGCGGTGAAAGCGGGCACAGGGATGTCCAAACTGTAGACGGGCCGCAGGACGCGCCACAGCTTGTGGTCACCCAGGCCGTGTTTCAGACGATGGAGGGCTTCGGCGTATCGGGTGCCTGGGTCGCGGGGCACATCGAGCAGCAGCTCAGCCCCGAAGCCCAAAGGGAAGTTCTCGATATGTTGTTCACGGAGGCAGGCGCCAATCTGTCTATCTTGCGGGTCAAGGTCGAACCGAACGTTGGCAGCCGGGGGCACGACTCCGGCTCGGAGTTTCTGATGGCCCAGGCACACCAGCGCGGCGTGAGCCGTTTCTATGCGACGCCCTGGACGCCGCCGGCGGAGTGGGAGGATGGCAACAACAATCTGAAGCAAGAGTTCTACGATGAATATGCCCAGTTTCTGGCCGATTATCTGAACCTGTACAGGAACAAGGGCCTGAACATCTCGTGGCTGAGCGCGCAGAACGAGCCGGACCTGTCGTGCGAGTACGAGTCGTGCTCGTGGTCGCTGGACGAACTGTGCTGCTTCGTCCCGATCCTGCGCGACGTGCTGAACGGCAACGGGCTGGGCGATGTCAGGCTGGCTGCGCCGGAGGCGATGGGCTGGCCGCAGACCTATAACTACGTGGAGCAGTTACTGGAGTCGGGGGCGTCGGATCAGATCAACGTCTGGGCCTCGCACGGCTATTGGGGGATGGAGCGGAATGAGGAAATGAACGTGTTCCGCAAGAAGCTCAATGAAATGGCGCAGCAGCAGGGGACATCGGTTTGGATGACCGAGTGGTCTGACCTGAACACCAAGTGGCAAGGCGACCCCAATGACCCGGCTGTGTTTGGGCTGGATGATGGCCTGCTGTGGGCGGAGCGAATTGTCACCGATTTGGTGGAAGCCAACGTCAGCGCGTGGTTCTATTGGTGGATTTACAATCCCAATCCGGTGAACTTTCCCCATTCGGCCAATGAGGGGCTGATTGTCAGGACGCCGGACAATCGCTTTCTCTATCCCAAGCGTTTCTATACCTTCGCGCAGTTCAGCCGCTTCATTCGGCCCGGCGCACAGCGCATCGAGGTCGCTGGTGTGCCGGAAGACCTGAAGGTGGTGGCGTTTCGAGATTTGAACTTGAGTGAAATTGTGGTTGTGGCAGTGAACCGCGCGGAGGCGGCCCGACCAGTCAACCTGCGGTTTGAGGGTTACACGCTGCTGGGCAGTGCGCGGCCATACCGCACTTCGGAGGCCGAAAATGTGACGCCGTTGGCTGAGGCGCCGGTGAGCGGGGACAGTCTGGCGGTTGAATTGCAGGGCAGGAGCGTGACGACGTTCATTATCCCGGCGGCCCTGAACTCCGGGCCATGACACGGCGAGAATTTCCAATCAAAATGGTGCAATATTGAGGTGTCAAATCTCTTGACAAATTAACCAAAGTGTGTTATAATCTCGATGGAAAATGAGTAAGGCATAAGAGGTAAGAATTGCAACCTGTGCTGCGTCTGATTAAGTGGAGTACAATTGAGGGACTAGATCAGTAATCGGTAAGTGCGGTCGGGGCCAAAGTTTCGACAAGCCTTTGCAGTGCGGTTACCCTAGTCGCACATTTGGTTCTCTCCTCCTTTTGAGAAGGGTCCGGTTGGTGCTCCCATCACCACCGGGCTCTTCTCTTTGTGGCGACTGGTGTCCGTTACGCCCTCAAGGGGCTACTCCCGTCATTCTGAGCTCCCCCACGCACCGTGGAGGGATCAGAGCGGCCTCACCTGCTCCCAGGCCATGCTCTTGGCGCTGCGGACGATGGCTTCGATGACTTCCATGTTGGCGACGGCGTCGGTCAACGGCGTCGGGACTGGCGTGTCGTTAAGAATGCACTGGGAGAAGACATCGCCCTGGATGGTGTATTGGTCACACACGGCGAACTCGATGGGGTCGGACACATCGCCATGGTGGTACCAGATGCGGCAGGGGCGGTCGTTCGGCGCGTTGACCGGGATTTCGACTTCGATGCGGCCGTTTGTGCCTATGATGTTGGTCCGCTGATAGGGATACAACTGCGTCGAGCAGGTGAAGGTCGAGGTCATCTCGCCAAAATCCAGCATGGCTGAGGTGAGCCGATCGGTGCCGAATTTCGGGTCGTATTCCATGATGCCGCTGACTCGTCGCGGCTCTGCGCCAAAAATGAAACGCGGGATGGAGATGCAATAACACCCGATGTCCATCAGCCCACCGCCGCCGATTTCAGCGATGTTGCGGATGTTGTTGGGGTCCAGATTGGTGTAGCTGAAGAACATCTGCAACGTGCGCGGCTGACCGATTTTGCCGTCGGCGACCATCTGCCTGGCCGTCTGCCACTGGGGGTGATGGCGGTACATGAAGGCTTCCATGATCTTTTGCTTCGGATGTTTCCTGGCGGCCTCGACCAGTCGTCGCCCTTCGTCGGCGGTCAGGCCGATGGGCTTCTCGCACAGCACATGTTTGCCGGCTTCCAACGCCTTGATTGACCACTCCACGTGCAGGTGGTTGGGCAGCGGGATGTAGACGGCCTCGATTTCTGGGTCGGCCAGCAGGTCTTCGTAAGAGCCATAGGCTTTGGCGAAACCCAATTCGGCCGCCACGGCCTTGGCCCTGTCCCAGTCTCGTGAGGCGATGCCTACCATCTCGCAATAGTCGCCCTGTTTCATGGCCGGGATGACTTTCTCAACGCCGATTTTGGCGGTGCTCAACACGCCCCAACGGATTTTCCTCATGATGAACCTCCTTCGTGAATGTCCTTCTGTTTACCAGTTGGGCATCGTCCGCTTCAGAACTTCGAGGTTGTCGAGGGCGCGGCCGGCGCCCAGTGCCACGCAACCGATCGGGTTCTCGGCCACAAAGCAGGGCACGCCCGATTCCTGTGCCAGCAGGCGGTCGAGGTTGCGCAAGAGCGCGCCGCCGCCGGCCAATACCATGCCCCGGTCGATGACATCAGCCGCCAGTTCAGGAGGCGTCTTTTCCAGGACGGAACGCACTGTGGCCACGATGGCAGACAGCGGCTCGGCCATGGCCTCGGTCACTTCCGAAGCGGTAATGTCCACCGTGTGCGGCAGTCCAGCTACCTGGTCGCGTCCTTTGACCTCCATGACCAATTCCTCTTCCAGTGGCAGCGCGCTGCCGATGGCAATCTTGATCTCTTCTGCCGTCTGGTCGCCGATCACCAGGTTGTATTTGCGGCGGATGTAGCTGGCGATGGCGTCATCGAGTTTGTTGCCGCCGACCCGCGACGACGCGCTGACGACGATGCCGTTGAGTGAGATGACCGCCGCCTCGCATGTTCCGCCGCCCAGGTCAACGATCATGTTGCCGCTGGGCGTATCAATGGGCAGGCCGGCGCCCAGGGCCGCGGCCAGTGGCTCAGGCAGGAGGTACGCCTCTCGCCCGCCGGCCTGGATGGCGGCGTCGTGCACGGCCCGGCTCTCGACGCTGGTCACCCCAACCGGCACACTGATCATGATGATGGGCCGCACGAGCGGGAAGCGCCCCACCACTTTGGTGATGAAATAGCGCAGCATGGCTTCAGTCACCATGTAGTCGGCGATGACGCCATCGCGCATTGGCCGCATCACTTCGATGATCTCCGGCGTGCGGCCCAGCATCGTCCGCGCCTCGTTGCCCACGGCGACAATTTTGCCGTCCACATTGGAAATCGCCACCATGGACGGCTCTTGCAGGACAATGCCTCTACCCTTGACATACACCAGCACGTTAACCGTGCCCAGGTCTATGCCGATATACCTCGCAAACATCCAACCTCCACAAGTTTTTGGCTCTCAGCCGTCAGCCGCCAAACGTCATTTGCGGCGCGGCGGCGCCCCCCATGCGTCATTCTGAGCTCCCCCACGGCGCGCCCACGCGCCGCTCATGGGGGGAGAGACACCGCCGGGTGTCATCGCACGAGAAGCCCGCAAGGCCACGAAGCAATGTAGCATAGCCCCTTGTGGGCGTAACGGGCACG
>DAOTYC010000131.1:0-12321 GCA_034435095.1 Anaerolineae bacterium
TGGCGCGCGGGGCGGAGGCCTACGGTTTTCAGGGCGACCTTTGGACGCGGCAACGGGTGGCGGAGGTCATCTGGCGTGAGTTTGGCGTGCGGTACACGCCGGTGCATGTTGGGCGTATCTTACGTGCTTGTGGTTGGAGTGTGCAGAAGCCTGTCCGCCGTGCCCGCCAGCGGGATGAAGAAGCGATTCAGCGCTGGCAAGTCGAGCGCTGGCCGGAGGTTAGAAAAAAGCCTTAGTAAGGAGGGGCGCACGCTGGTCTGGGTTGACGAGTCAGGCTTCTACCTGTTGCCGGCGGTGCAGCGCAGTTGTGCGCCGAAAGGGCAGACACCGGTCTTACGGCACACCTTGAGTAACGATCATTTGTCGGCCATCAGCGCCATCACGCCTGATGGCCGGTTGTGCATGCAGGTGCAGGAACACGCCTTTCGGAGTGAGGGGGTGGTGCGTTTTCTGAAGCATCTTCTGCGTCACATTCCGGGCAAACTGCTGATCATCTGGGACAGGTCACCCATCACCGTAGCAAGACAATACCCAGCCTTCTCCTAAAATTCCGGATGCACCCGTGTTAAAAAAGCCCCCGACGCCATGCGTCGGGGGCTCTGGTCATTTCGATTCTATCAATCAGGCGACTAACTCGCGCACCGCCGCAATGATGTCCTCCTCTTGCGGCACGGCTGCTCTTTCCAGGTTGGGGTTGTATGGGATGGGGATGAACTTGCCTCCCAGACGCTTGATCGGTGCGTCGAGATAGTCGAAGGCCGGGCCGCCCACGATGCGCGCTGCAAACTCGCCGCCCATGCCGCCATTGGTCACGCCTTCGTGAACGATCAGCACCCGCCCTGTCTTCATCACCGAGCGGTCTACGAGTTCCGCGTCATAAGGCAGTAGAGAGCGGGGGTCAATCACCTCGCATTCAATGCCTTCCTTCGCCAGTTTTTCTGCGGCGGCCAGCGCGCGGTGCACCATAATGGACACGGCCACGATGGTGACGTCGCGCCCTTCACGTTTCACATCGCCCACACCGATGGGGATGGTATATTCGCCTTCAGGCACCTCTCCCTTGAAGTTATACAGCATCTTGTGCTCGAAGTATAGAACGATGTTGTCATCCCGAATGGCGCTCAACATCAGGCCCTTGGCGTCGTAAGGTGTTGCTGGCGACACCACTTTGAGCCCTGGCACATGGAGGAACCAACTGGAGATGGACTGGCTATGCTGGGCCGCTGCGCCGTAGCCCGAACCCTCCGGCAGACGGAGTACCATCGGGACTTTGGCAGTGCCCCCAAACATGAAACGGATTTTGGCGCCCTGGTTCACCAGTTGGTCCATGGCAATCGTCACGAAGTCGCTGAACATAATTTCGGCGATGGGCCTCATCCCACCCAGGGCTGCCCCGATTGCGCCGCCCACAATCGCGGCTTCCGAAATGGGCGTATCTATGATGCGTTCCGGGCCGAATTCATCGAGCATACCGCGGGTTACACCGAAAGACCCACCAAATATGCCAATATCCTCGCCGATGCAGAAGACCGTGGGGTCGCGGCGCATCTCCTCCGACATGGCTTCGCGAATGGCTTCTCCGTAGGTAATTACTCTAGGCATAGACGCCCTCCATGATGGTTTCGACTGAAGGTTCGGGGCTATTCACTGCAAACGTATATGCGTCTTCGATGGCCTGGGCCGCGGCCTTATCAATGGCGTCGGCTTCTGCTTCGGTGATCACCCCGTTTTTGATCAATAGTTCGCGGAAACGCTTGATGGGGTCGCGTCCCATCCAGTATTCCACTTCTTCTTTGGTGCGATAGACGCCGGGGTCGTTCTTGGAGTGTCCTTTCCAGCGGTATGTCACAGCCTCGACCAGAGTGGGGCCATCGCCCGCGCGCGCCCGTGCCGCCGCCGCGCTTACGGCCTCGTACACCGCCAGAATGTCATTGCCATCAACGGTCACGCCGGGCATCCCATAACAGGCCGCCCGGTCTGAGATGTGCTCGACTTTGGCCGTCTTTTTGATGGGTGTACTCATGGCGTACTGATTGTTCTCGCACAGGTAGACAACCGGCAGGCTGTAGATCGCTGCCATGTTCAACGCCTCATGGAAGATGCCTTGATTTGATGCGCCATCGCCAAATATGCCGAGCACGATTTGGTCTCGCTTTTGCAGCTTGATCGCCAGACCGACGCCCATCGCCAGGCCAATCCCCCCGCCTACGATGCCGTTGGCGCCCAGGTTGTTGCGGGTCACGTCGGCGATGTGCATGGACCCACCTCGCCCCCGACAGTAGCCGGTCTCTTTGCCGATGAACTCGGCCATCATCTTGTTCAAGTCCGCACCTTTGGCGATACAATGTCCATGCCCGCGGTGCGTGTTCAGCAGATAATCATCGGGCCGGAGGGCCGCTCCCGCTCCCGCGGCTACACCTTCCTGTCCAATGGAGAGGTGCATGGTCCCGTGTATCTTGCCCTGCATGAACAAATTGTCCGCTTTCAATTCAAAATAGCGGATCTCGTACATCGTCTTGAGCATGTCTATCAGCTTTTCACGACTCAATTCTTTCATAAACTTTTGCCTCTTTCTTAAGAATGACAGGTATCAGAGCCAGACTGTTCAAAAATCCACAAACTCTTTACGTTTTATACCACAACAGGCTCAATTTGTCAAGCAATTCAAAGCCCTCGTGAAACAAGACACGAATAATTTAACGACATTACTACGAGTTTTATAATCATATATGCAATAAATAGTAGTTTTACGTCACCACAATATTCTATATTAAATTTTTTCGGATTCGCAGTCATGCTGGCTTACCTGAGCAACTGTTCAGGCCTCCTGGCGCTTCTGGTATGTCTGAACGTATTCCTCTAGCCTGATCAACGCCTGGGGGAGGCTTCTGCGGCCAAAGCCGACGCGAAAGTGATTGCCGGGAAAATTGTAAACGTCGCCGGGCAACAACATCGTTTGTTTCTCCTCGACCAGGCCACGGCAGAACTCAGCAATCTGAAGCGGTGGGCGCAACGCCGGGAATGCCACAGTCCCAGCTTCAGGCCGAAGCCACTCAAACACGTCGGGATAGCGAGCGAAGAAGCAGTCCAACTCCCTCAAGTTATTGCGGATAATGTCCAGATTTCGGGCAACAATCGTGTCTCTGGCGCGCAGGGCCATGATCGCCAGAACCTCGCTGGGCGCACTGCTGCATATTGTCGTATAGTCCTTGAACGTGGCAAAACCGTTCAAAAAAGCGTGGTTGCGAGTAGCCAGCCAGCCTATTCTCAGCCCGGCCAGCGCGAAGGTTTTCGACATACCAGACAAAGAAATGGCGTTTTCGTAGACATCGCAAGCCGGTTCCAGCCTGGCAGACTGGTCGTGTTCCAACAAGCGGTACATCTCATCTGAGAAAACGGCGATGCCTCTTTCGCTCGCCATGTTCAGCAGGTCGTGAAACTGACTGCTCGTCAGGTTTGCGCCGGTGGGATTGTGTGGGAAGTTGACCACGATCAAGCGGGTGTGCCGCCTGAGCGATGACTCCAGCCGATTCAGGTCGAAACGCCACGTGTCGCCCTTGTCGGGCGTCCACGGTGTGACCTCGCACCCTATGGAACGGGCCAGCTCGTATAAGGACTGATAGCCGGGGTACGTCACGATGACATGATCGCCGCGGTCGAGCAGGACATTCATAGCGATGAAAATGCCTTCTTCCGGCGTCACAACCAATACGTCATCGGGCGAGACCTGGCTGTACAGTTTCGCTATCTCGGCTCTGAGCAGGGGATGCCCCTGAGATTCGGTGTAGCCCAGCGACAATTCGCGCCAGAGCGCCAGCGATTCGGCGTCGCCCAGCGCCAGCAATTCTCCCAGGGTGAGCGGTTCGCAATCGGAAGAGCTGAGCAGGTGGGGTGTGGAAAACTCATATTGGGCAAAATAACGTTCCAACTGGAACGGTGCGATTCTCAAAGCCACTCCAAAACAAAAGGGCAGGAGCCTTACCGCGCCTGCCCCAGACTTCCAGCTCCTCGGGCAGGACTCGAACCTACAACCAACCGGTTAACAGCCGGCCGCTCTACCGATTGAGCTACCGAGGATCAATTATGCGATATTATATCGCGGATTGGAGATTTAGTCAAATCATTTGGCGGCTATTTGACGGCTGGCCGCCTTTCTGTTACACTGGCGCACTGTGTTAAACTTGGACTTGTATGGAGGATCAGCGTCTTTGTCATTAAGACATCTTTATGGGAGATGGCCTCTCATTGCGCTGGCGCTGGCGGCCTGTCTGTTGGCGGCCTGTGGCCTGAGCTTCGGGCCGACAGTCTACGACCTGAAGATAGTCCCGCCGGTCTTCTCACCTAACGCGGACGGAGAGGATGACATCACCCGTATTTCCTACAAGGTGTCCAGGCGCGCCACCATTGACCTGTATTTTGAGGATGCGCAAGGGCAGCGCTACTTCTTCCGACAGGGCGAAATCCGCGTTCCAGGAGAGTACTCGGTCATGTTTGGCGGGGCGGTCAATAACCGCCTGCTGCCCGATGGAGACTATCAGTGCGTGGTGGAGGCCCACGATGGCCGCGAGGTATCCCGTGTCGAGGCGGCCATGACCATCAGCGGCGGCGACCAGGTCCCGTTGGAACTCACCAAACTTCAGGCCTACCCCAGCGTGTTCACCCCGAACCGTGACGGCATAGGCGACCGTGTCAGCATCAGCTATTACCTGAACAAAGATGCTGATGTCTATGTGAACATTATCTCTCCCGATGGCAAGGCTGTATATCCCGTGCCGCCGGAGAAAATCACCAAGCCAGGTGTCAAAGGCAGCCACGAGCATG
The DNA here is from genome assembly GCA_034435095.1 of Anaerolineae bacterium. Lineage (GTDB taxonomy): Bacteria > Chloroflexota > Anaerolineae > DAOTYC01 > DAOTYC01 > DAOTYC01. The sequence goes on from DAOTYC010000131.1 coordinate 4,822, forward strand.
ACTACGACGCCGGCGTTGATTTGGGGGCTAAACCCCCGCCGGATGGCACCTATATCGTGCAGGCCGAAGCTGTTGATGCCGTCGGCAACCGGGTTGTGGCGACAACCACCCTGACCATTCGAGATGGCGGTGTGCCGATGGCCGAGATTGTGAACCGTGCGGCCCTATGGTCGCCGAAAGTCGTCCCGTTGGGCGGTACGCTCACCTTCACGGCAACGGTGGAGAACATTGGGCCCGTGCCGATCCGCACCAAGGGGCCAGAGCCGGGTACAACGTATACCACCCGCGAGAACTACAACACCAAAGGCTTTTTCGAGGAACCGGGCATCTTCCGCCTGGGCGCGGATTCGGAGGGCAACACAGAGGGCCGGAAGTATCCGTACCGTTGGCAGCTAGGACGCGACGATGAGCTGACGGTGATTGACGGCGAAAAGTATCTTATGCCTGGCCAACGGGTCACTGTTATCGGACATATCCAGATTCTGGACAAGCCGCCTAAGGTGGAGCCCAAATACTGGCTGGGCCTCATCCACGAGCAGGTGGAAATCGTCAACGACTGGGTGGAAGTCACCGATATTGCGGTGGGTTTCTAGAAGTGGGCGCATGTTAGCCATTGTGGTCGTCAGCTACAATACGTGCTCCCTTTTGCACGATTGCCTGGGGTCTGTTTTCGCTGGTCTGGCTCGCTTTGAGTCAAATACTGCGCTCGGGGCATCACGTCCGGCTGGCGAAGTCTGGGTGGTTGACAACGCTTCAACGGATGGCAGCCATGAGATGGTCCGGCGAGAGTTCCCTGCTGCGCGGCTGATTGTCAACTCTGAGAACCGTGGCTTTGCAGCGGCCAACAACCAGGCATTGCGGCTTTTGCTCCAACCGGACTCCGATACGGCCGTCAGGCCAGATGCCGTCTTGCTGCTGAATCCAGACACGGTTGTGTGTGGCGATGCGCTGCGGGAGATGTTCCGTGTGTTGATGGATAACCCTCGAGTCGCCGTCGTCGGCGCACAGCTTACGTATCCTGATGGACGCTTTCAGCACAGCGCGTTCCGTTTTCCTGACCTGTTGCAGGTGTTTTTCGATTTCTTCACCGTTCACCATCGCCTCATCGAATCTCGGCTCAATGGCCGTTATCCCCGGTCGCTGTACGATCAAGGTCGCCCATTTGCTATTGATCATCCGTTGGGGGCCGCGCTCATGGCGCGCCGTGAAGCCATCGAACAGATTGGCCTGTTGGATGAGCGGTTCTTCATGTACTGCGAAGAAATTGATTGGTGTATGAGGTTCAAGCGTCACGGCTGGCAGGTCGTATGCGCGCCTCAGGCCCGGATCATGCACTACGCCGGCCAGAGCACTTGCCAGTTCCGCGAGAAGATGTTCGTGGCTCTGTGGAAGAGCCGGTTTCGGCTTTTCGAGAAGCACTACCCGCCTGTTTTTCGACGAGTTGCACGCTGGCTGGTCGCAGCCGGGATGCGACACAAAATCGGAGAGGCTCGCGCTGCGCTCGCCCGAGGTGATATAGAGCAGGCCGAGGTTGACCAGCTTGAGTCGGCGCGCCGACAAATCATGGAGTTAGCCGTTCTGTGACCCAACTGAGCGCTGTGGTTCTGACCCGCAACGAGGCCCACAACATCTGCGATTGCCTGGACTCCCTCACGTGGGCCGATGGCCTGGTCGTGCTGGATTCGTTCAGCACAGATGAAACGGTCGAATTGGCGAAATCCAAAGGTGCAACCGTGTTTCAGCACACTTTCCACGACTATGCCAGCCAGCGCAACAGAGCGCTGGAGTTGGTTGACAGCGATTGGGTCTTTTTTGTGGATGCAGACGAACGGGCCACGCCGGAGCTGGCCCGGGAGGTGCGCCAGGTGATCGTGGCTGGTTCTGAGACGGGATGGTGGGTGCCGCGCAAGAATTACATCTTTGGCAGGTGGATCCGCCACACTGGCTGGTATCCTGATTATCAGTTGCGGCTGCTGAAACGAGGCAAGGCGCGCTATGACCCCGCTCGCGAAGTGCACGAGGTGGTCATCCTGGACGGGGAAGCGGGCTATTTGCAGAATACGTTGACCCACTATAACTATCAGACAATCGGTCAGTTTCTGACCAAGCAGCGGGTCTACACCAACTATGAGGCGGGCATCCTGTTCTCGCAGGGCGTTCGGCCCAAGCCACAGAACTTCGTCCTCCAGCCGCTGCGCGAGTTCTGGCGTCGCTATGTGACCTGGCAGGGGTATCTGGACGGCGGACACGGGTTGCTGCTGAGCCTGTTGATGGCCTACTTCAATGGAGCCATGTATGTCCGTCTGCGTCGGCTGTGGAAGGAGCGAGACGCCGGACGAAACCCGACCTGATAGCAATGAAAGGATTCATAGAGCGAATTTTGCTCTTCTTGGCTTATTTGCTAAGATTGTACCAGAGATTGGAGAAGTGGTGGAGGTAAATGGACCCTGTTCTGACAGCGCGACGGCTGCGACGTAACCGTCGTCACAAGAAGACCAACTGGTTCTTTAGGATTCTGGGCGCTCTGCTTGCCGGCGTCATCGCCCTGGCCGTGTTGATTGGGCTGGCGGGCATGGGGACGCTGGTCGGCGTCTACGCTTATTATGCCAAAGACCTGCCCGACCCGCAGAAGATTGAGAGCGTGGAGGAGCAGTTTAAGACCACCAGGCTGTACGACCGCACCGGCCAGCACCTGCTTTACGAGATCTTCGACCCTCATCGCGGCGACCGGACCATCGTGCCGCTGGAGGACATTCCGCTCTGGTTGCGGCAGGCTACCATCGCCTCTGAAGACCGAAGTTTCTACCAAAACATCGGCATCAATCCGCGCGGCCTGTTGCGTGCGTTTTGGTCTAACCTTCAGGGTGGCGACATTCAGGGTGGTAGCTCTATCACGCAGCAGTTGGTCAAGATGGTGCTGATCCCGCCGGAGGAACGGTATCAAAAACTGTATTCCCGCAAGATCAAGGAAATCATTCTGGCCCTGGAAATCACGCGCCGGTATCCGGGCAAGGCGGGCAAAGATGCCATTCTGGAGTGGTATCTCAATACTATCCCCTATGGCAACCTGGCGTATGGCGCGGAGGCCGCGTCTCAGGTGTACTTCAACAAGCACGTCCAGGAGCTGACGCTGGCTGAGGCGGCAACCCTGGCGGCCATTCCACAATTCCCCGGCCTGAATCCGATTGACGCCCCAGAGCAGGCAAAAAAACGGCGCGACCTGGTTTTGGACGCCATGCTGAGGGATGGGTACATCACCGAGGCGGAGGCTGAGGCGGCCAAGCGCGAAGAGCTGGTCAGCGCCAAGTTGCATGAGCGGTTCGACATCAAGGCACCCCATTTCTCCATGTACGTGCGCAAGCAACTGGAAGAGCAATTCGGCATGGACATGGTGTATCAAGGGGGATTGAAAGTCTACACCACCCTGGATATGAATATGCAGACCATCGCCGAAAAGGCGATCCAGGATCAGCTCAAGGTGCTCAAAGAGACGAAAGACAAAGAAACGGGCAAACCGCACAACGTCTCCAATGCGGCCCTGGTGGCTATCCGCCCGCAGACGGGCGAGATTCTGGCAATGGTGGGCAGCGCGGATTACTGGAACAAAGAGATTGACGGCAACGTGAATGTGGCCCTGGCGGAGAGGCAACCGGGGTCGGCCTTCAAGGTGTTCACGTACCTGACCGCCTTTGCACAGGGGCATACCGCTGCCGAGATGATCCTCGATGTGCGCACCTGCCCCAACCCCGAAGATCCGTCCTGGTGCCCGGAGAACTATGACCGTAAGTATCACGGCGCGGTACGGGCGCGGCAGGCACTCGCCAGGTCGTACAATATCGCCGCTGTCAAGATGCTCGACATGGCTGGCGTAGGTAACGTCATCAAGACGGCCCACCGGATGGGCATCAATTCGCTCAATCGCGACCTGGACTACTACGGGCTGAGTTTGACGTTAGGCGGCGGCGAGGTGCGGCTGCTCGACCTGACCTATGCTTACGGCGTCCTGGCCAACAAGGGCGTCATGGCCGGCAAGCCTGTGCCGCTGGAGCAGCGGCGACCCGGCTATCGTGAACTTGACCCGGTCGCCATCTTGCGGGTCGAAGACTCCAACGGTAATGTGCTATGGGACTATCGGTATCCTGAGAACCGGACGATTGTCCCGCCCCAACTGGCCTATCTGATTACCGACATCCTGGCCGATAACGCGGCCCGGGCGGCGGCCTTCGGCAGCAACAGCAAGCTGAAATTGACGCGGCCGGCGGCGGCGAAGACCGGCACGACGAACAACTATAAAGATGCGTGGACGATAGGCTATACGCCCCAACTCGTGGCCGGCGTGTGGGTTGGCAACAGCAACAACGAACCGATGAGCCGGGTCGCCGGCTCACTGGGGGCGGCGCCCATTTGGAACGATTTCATGGAGGGTTCACTGGCCAACGAGCCAGTGATTCCGTTTGAGCGGCCAGATGGCTTGCAGACCGTCGAGGTATGCGCTGTATCGGGGCTGCTGCCCACTGAGAACTGCCCGCAGACAGTGCGCGAGATCTTCTTGCCCGGCACTGCGCCGACTACTTACTGCAACGTGCATCAGAAGTTCCGCGTCAACCGTGAGACGGGCAAATTGGCGACGATTTACACGCCGCCGGAACTTGTGGAAGAACGGGTGTATGAGATCTTCCCGCCCGAGGCGACCGATTACTTGCTGGCTGAGAACATCCCTCAGCCGCCCACCGAGTACGATGACATCGCCGTCAGCGCCGAGGCCGTTGGCGACCTGGGCATCATCAGCCCGGCCCCGTATGCGTACATTAAGGGAGTGGTGCCCATCACGGGTACGGTCAGACCGCCGGACTTGCAGTTGTGGCGGCTGGAGTACGGACAGGGGCTAAACCCTTCCGCCTGGATTCAAATCGGCGGGGACTATAACCATGCAGTTGACAATGGCTATCTCGAAACCTGGGATGTCAGCCAGCTTGAAGGATTGTACACACTGCAACTGTCGGCCATTGATAACGCTCAGAACGTGCGACAATCCACCATCCAGGTGACGGTGGACAATGTGCCGCCTCTGGTCAAGGTCGGCCATCCCGAAGAAGGCAAGGTTTATATAAAAGAAGAGGATGAATACGTCAATATCCAGGCCGATGTCAAGGACAATGTGTCCATAAAGTTGGTGGAATTCTATGTAGATGAGCAGAAGGTCGCTTCTACCGGCACTGCGCCGTTCAATGAAAAGTGGCCGATCACGATGCTGGATATTGTTCCAAAACCAGGTGTGTTGATCACCAGAACTGAAGTGCTGTCCATCGAAAATGACATCGTATACGAGCGGGTCGTCACCTTGACACAGACCATTACCAATATCGAGGGCCTGACGCTCACTCAGGTATTTTCCGGCGGCGTGATGGTCATCTCCGACACGATGGGTATCACGGAGTCGCACGTGATCTACGTCAAAGCGTTTGACGCCGCTGGCAACGAAAGCCAGAGCGAGAAAGTCCGCATCTGGGTGGCCCACGAGAAGAAGAAAGAAGATAAGGAGAAGAAGGAGGAAGAGGGCGCGGAAACAACTGCCCTGTTGCCACCCAATCATTCCGAGCCGGCCGCACAGCTTGGACCGCGGCGGACGGCGCGCGCGGGCCCTGGTTGGGCCGCGCCGATAGCCGCTCTATCTGGCCCATCGCCAGGGGCACGCCATTGGGTGGTTTCGCCGGTTACATGAGCCGGCTCGCCGCGTCTCGTGCGGTGGGACGATTCGTGACGCGACCTCGCGGAGAGGTATCGCAATATGACAATTGAAAAGATGCCCCTCTCTGAAATCAAGCGAGCTCTCATCGCTCACCTTGAGGGCCGGCCGGAGATAGTCTTCGCAGTCCTTTTCGGTTCGGCGGTAGGTGATGGGCCTTTCCATGACCTGGATGTCGCCATTTGGGTTGACCGAAACCTTGTGCCGGCATCCGAAGACCTCAATTATGCTTTCAGCCTGGCTGATGAACTGGAACATGTCTTGCCCTATCCTGTTGACGTGCGGGTCGTCAACGACGCGCCGCTGCCTTTTCGCTACAACGTCAGCCGCGGCGTGAGGCTCATCGCCAACAATGACGAGCTGTTCTATTTCTTTCTGGAACGTACCTGGGATGAGTATTTTGATTTCGAGCCGGTGCTGCTGCAATACCTGAAGGACTTGAGATGAGGGAAATTGACCCGCTCCGAGTGTGCGATGCACTGAGCAACATAGGTCAAGCCCTGCGCCGGCTGAACGACCTGAGGCGATTGTCGCCGGAGGAATTCCTGGCCGACTACCGCAACACTGAAAGCGCGAAGTACCTCCTCATCGTTGCCGTTGAGGCCGCGGTAGACCTGTGCAACCATATCATGGCCCGTAGAGAAGGGCGCGCACCGCACGGCTATGCCGATTGCTTTGCTGCCCTGTCGGAGTTGGGCGCGATTTCGCCCGAACTGGCCGAACATCTTCAACGCATGGCTCGTTTCCGCAATTTGATCGTACATCTGTACTGGAAGGTTGATGATCTGCGCGTCTATGAGATCATGCAGAGTAACTTGGAAGACCTGGAAGACTTCCGACAGCAGGTCAGCGCATGGCTGGACATTTGATGTCAGCCTGCGGCCGTTGGCAGGCTTCACTTCTCAGGCGTTGGCTCAGACAGTCTGAGGCCCGCCGCAGGCGGCGGTTTAGGCACAGGAAGTAGCTTCGGAACGCTTGCCGGCGGCCCATGACGCTCTGTCACGGATCTGTCGTCCGCTTTTCTGCTTTTATACCCAGCAAGAGTGGTATGGCGGCGAGTTGAATAACCACCGAGAACACAACCAGGCTGACAAGCGAACGGTCATAAAGAAAGCCCATCAGCGCGCTGCCTGCGAACCAGCAGACGCCAAAGGCGGTGTGAAAGACCCCGTATGCCGTTGCTCGCTTTTCGGGCGAGACCATGCTGGCAATCGCTGCCCGCATGACCGATTCCTGCGCTCCCATGCCGACGCCCCACAGGATCAAACCAACCAGAACCGCTGACAAACTGCCGTAGAACACGAACGGCGCAAAACAGGCTGACAGCGCGCAAGCCAGAGCCAGGATAGGCAGACCTTTCCTGTCAAAAAGTCGGCCAAAGCCGAGCGCAGACACGGCATCAACGGCCATCGCGAAGGAGTAGAAGGTCGGAATCCATTCCTCAGGCGTCAAAGCTGCGGCCCTGAAATGGTAAGCCATCAATGGAAAGTCGGCAAAACCCAGCGCAATCAAGCCGGCCGCGAGGACATACAACCAATACTGACGCCCAAACCGCTCCACCCCAACGCGGAGCGTCTGGCTTTCCAGCTCGGCTGGCCGGGGAAAGAGCGCGCGGGCGATGATTAACGTCGTTAACGCCAACAAGGCCGGGACCAGGAGCACGGCGAAAGCGGTGTGATAAGCGGCCAGGTCAGCCTGCCCTCTCCCCTTCGCGTACAACGCTGCCGCGACAATCAGCGGACCCAGAAATGCCC
>DAOTYC010000132.1:0-42303 GCA_034435095.1 Anaerolineae bacterium
TCCAAAATCATGATCACCATGTCTGCTCTCCTGTTGGGTAATCCTCACCTGCAGGCGGCGTCCAGAGGGGTGTCGGGCAGGCAGGGTCGGCATCCAGTATATCGGGTTGTTCGTCGGGTTCTTCCTTGAGCCCCAAAAGACAGTCAATATCAGGCAAAAGCCGTTTAAGTAGCCGATGTTCGCGGAAAGCCTGACGACAGGCCTGGCGCACTCTTTTCTCTAAAGGGCCGCCGCCCTCGGCCACGACGCGAAACGCCAGTGGGATGGTAATCTCGACTTTGTAGAGGTCGGCAATGTCATAGACGAATGACAACTGCTTGCCCGTGTGAATGAAACCCAGCGCCGGCGAATAGCCGCCCGCCACGATGGCACTGTGGCAGACGCCATTGAGGCAGGCATTGGCCGCCGACAATGCCCGATTGACCGGATCGCTCTTTTCCCAACAAGACCGATCGTAACGACGGCCATGCCACTCGATACCATACTCGCGGCTGGCCCGCGCGTAGGCTTCTCGCACACGGACACCCTCTAAACCACGCACTTGTTCGATGCTCAGGTCAGCGGCCAGTGGCTCTTCGAAGCGCATCTCGTACATACGACGGATAATGGTCATGCGTTTCTGCGGGTCGCTGACCAGTTCGGCCTGGCGGCACAGGCGATACGCCTTGCGCGTTTCGCCCGTGCCATACGCATAGAAACGGATGCCGTCTTCACCACACCAAACCGCCGAGCAGCCATTATCGGCGAGCGCCTTTACCGCTGCATGGGTAATGGACGTGCCAGGGCCAAGCATCAGAACGCCGAGGGCGGCGATGGGCACCATCGTCCGCCCTTCTTTATCCAGAAATTCGATGGATAAACCGGTCTGATCTATTTTGACATGTTCCACGTACAGGTAACTTAAGCCGTCGCGCAGTTTGGGCAACTCGTGCAGATCACGCATAGTTGACCTCACGCATATCTTGCTACCGACAGAAGGCCAAAACCCAATCCCTTACCGCTCCCTATTCCGCAGCGGATGGCTTCGGCAAACAGTCCTTCATCGCATACTCGCAGGACGCCGTCGAATTGGACCGAAAACCACTGCATCGTCTGGCGGCCGTCCTCCCTCTTCTGGTAGCTGCGCGCCATACCCTCCGGCCGGGCAACCACCGTGAGCACTTCGAACCCCCCTTCTCGCGCCTTACGGCCCAGCCAATCCATCTGCTCCGCGTGACGATAGAGGCCGAAACGCTTACCGTTGCGTTTGACCGTCGGATTGGCTCTCAGACGAAACATCAGGACCTGTCCGACTCTAAAAGCAGGCTCCCATCTTTTCCACTGCGGATTGGGCGAGACGTGCGGCAGCAGATAGTCCCTGCTACCATCTCCAACACACCACGACCAGTCAGGTTGCACTTCAGACTGAACCAGTACCCGAATCATGCCATCGTTGCGGCCTGTATCCACCCGGAATAGCACCCGGCTCGGCCCGCCTTCCTCCTTAGAGGGAAAAGCGCGCATAAGGGTTCGGTGCATCTCGTAAGGGTCGGCGATTTCGCGCTGCACCTGACGCGAACGAGGATTGAGAAGCAATTGCGAAAGATACATTGTTCATACCTCCGCGATAGAATCAATAGGCAACCATTCGGTTGTGACCCGCCTGGTGGTGAAGGTCCGTTCCGCGAAAGAGAGCGGCAGGTCGCAGCGAACCTCGCTGCCTGTCGGGTCATCCCGGACGACGCGCAGTTTATCCGGCCGCCTCTCGCCGGCCCGGCCAGCCCAGGTCACGCGGACAAACGCCTGCATCAGGTCACATCCTTCCTGCAACCCGTTGGCGAGCACGATGGGCTCGCCCGGCACGAACGCTTTGCGGCCGAGATAGAGCGGCCAGACCGGGCGGCGGAGGGCCTCCTGCAGCCTCTGCAGAAGGGCCCAATCGCCTTCCAGCCCTACCAGAAAGCTGGCGTCTGCCAGATAGTAGCGGGCCGAGGGCTCACAGTCTTTGAGCCCTCCCCCGGCCTTGCGAACGTTCATGGCTGTGTGATAGTCGCGCGAAAGAATGCCTTCTCGATCAACCCGCACGCCCATTTTGAGCGCGACCAGGTCATCAAGAGGCGCGGCGCGAGGCCGGCCCAGCGCCGCGCACAGCAGGCCAATGACGCCGCTCTTCGAGGGCTCTCGGCCGGTATCGCGCACGGTGAAGCGGCTCTGTGTCCCCCAAGACTGCATTGGCCCAGACAATCTCAGCAGGAGTGTGCTCATTTCATTTCCCTTCCCTTCAGCAAGGCATCCATGATTCTCTCGACGAGCTCTTGCAGGTTCTTGGCCTGGTTATGCTCGCCGACCTGAGCGATGGGCACGTCTGGCTCCAACGCCAAAACCGGCGTAGCCATGATGCCATCGCTTCCAAAGGCGTCTCGAAGCCGGCCGAAGTAGCTGTCCAGGCTTTTGATGGAAGCCCGGACCAGGCCATCTTCGCGTCCGGCTCGCACCGGTGTCTCGAAGGCATTGGCCAGGTTCCAGCCCATTCCATCGCTCCTGACCACAGCCAGGACAAAGCTGGGTGGGTTATGGGCGGCAAAACTGTTCTGGCGGGCGGCTGGAACGGCCAGGATGGCGCCCTTGAGAAAAGCACGGGTGGCCTGGGCCGCCAGTTTCACATCTTGGTTCAGGTTAGTGCAAAGCTGGTCCCAGTCCAAACGCGCGTAGCGGTAGAAGCACGCGCTGTCGTAGGAAATGAAACCCATCATACCGGCGCCTGTCTCGCCTTGGGTCTGCAGGTCGTCAACAGCAGTGTAGAAGTCCATTTCCATGCTGACCCGATGGGTGGAGATGGCATGTGCCACCTGACAGGCTGCGTCAATATTGAACTCGGGCGAGTCGGCCAACATGCGTCCGAACAGGGCGATGTCCGCCGACCGCACACGGTTCCTGTGTTGCTCTATGAGCGATTTGACCACGCCGGCCATTTGTGGCGTAGCCTTCTTCTTGTCGTCCTTCTTGGTCTGTGACGATTCAGCCGCCTTGCGGGCTTCCTGCACCAAGACATCCCACCTGGATAAGAGAGTGTGCGCGATATCGTCAAGTTCGTCGTCGCCAATGTAGAGCAGGACTTTGGTGCGTTCGTCTCCTTTGTCAAAACCGCCAGCATACTGAAGTGCAAAAGCATCGAGGACCAGGTTGATGTCGTCCTCTGTGCGTCCTTCTCCACGCAAACGGTCTGTGAGCAGGCGCCCGAGATACTTGGTGCGATGGCCGATCTGGCCGGCCGTGTCTCTGAACACCTCAGAAGTGCGAATGGCCCGTTTCAAGCATTGCGAAGAAATTCGAGCGCGGCGGTAGCCGCCGAACTCGCAATCTTTAGGGGTGTTCGTATCATCTCTGTTCAAACAAGCAGGGACAAAATTCTGGATAACGTGAAGTTCGACAAACATGGTATACCTCCTCCAAAACGAGTAAAAGAATTGTGTAGTTACTTTAAGTTAACTTAACGAAGTGTTCAACCCTCAGCTTCCGCGCCCGCATGTCCGAGCCAAAATGCCCGCGCCCAGCCCCTCTGCACAAAAGCATCGGGATGGTCCCAGTATCTGATGTCGCTCATCAGTTGGCGCCAGTTCACGGCCACCTCGTGGGAGCGAAGCAAACTGATGGTCTGGCGCAGGTGATCCGGCAAATCTTCTCGATGTACGCTCAGCAGAATGGTGAAACGCCGCTCAACACCAGCTTGCCTGTTCTCGTCGCCCTTGACGACAGCCCTGAGGTGATCGCCCAGATTCCCGTTCGGAGTGGACATGGGGTGGCTGGCAAACAGCGCCGCGATCAAGTAATACACCTCTTCATCCTGTGGGTGTACCTCCGTGGGCAACCTGGGCACCACGTAGGGATACATTTCCGGAGCCGCGCCAGGCCGACGCCCCAGTCCCCGACGCAGCGCGGCCAGAGCCTGCCGGTCGCCAGCATCGCGCAACCCTTCCAGATAGTCAATAAACGGATGTTGGTTTGGTTTAGTCATGAGAGACATTCACACTCCTTTCTCCAAAAAGAACTTTGCATTCCAATCCCTTCTCCATCACGCCCTTCTCCATCACGGACGGCCCGCGTTGATGTGCGGAAGCTTTTCTCTCAGGCCAGCCTCTAAGTGCCCTCGGGCCATCGTCACCGCTTTGAACGCGCGCACGGGAGCAGCCGACGCCCGCGCTGCCCTCTCGAAGGCATCCCGCGCTGCCCTTCGCAGTGTGTTGTACCATTCTGCTTGCGTCCCATCGGCGTCGTGGGGCAAAGTCTCCATCGCCTGTCGGAACGGGACCTCCAGGGCTGACCAATAATGCCGTTCCGCTGCCATTTGATCAACCAATCGCTGCACCTCGGTTTTATCAGGAGAACCGCCTTGGCCGTCGTGAGACAACAGTTGCCTCGCAAGCTCAGAGGCGGCCTGCTCCAGGACCTGGCCCACTGCTTCCGCGCGCCCCAGTATTTCCTCTCTCAAGCAGCCAACCAGTTCGCGGTCCTCGAAGTAGGCCAGTGGCAACGGCATGCGCTCCTGTCGCCAGAAGTTTATTTTGGCCCGATTGTTACACATGCCCACGGCCATATAGCGATAGACTGATCTTCTATCCAATACCCTTCGGGCGACCAGCGATTCGAGGAGTCGGAAAGCGGCGGGCCGGCGGTCGGCCTGTCCAGATGGGTCGTCACTCAGTCGGAACAGGGTCGCACTGTCGCGCCACAGGTCTTTGTCTTCCTCAAACCCAACGAGCTTAAAACCTCGCTCCGGTTCGATGCGGTAGACCTTGGCCGGGTCGAGAACCGAGGCGTCTAAGCGCAGGCCAGGGACGACCTGCAGCTCGGCGACGACGATGCCATCCGCGGTCGCCTGTGGCTTGAGCAGAACCCGGCGGCTTGGCCAGGTCAGGTAGTCCAGGTAGCCATGCGGTATTGAGCGGCCGTCAGCCCAGGCATCGTCCTGCTCCCAAATGGGTTTGTCGGACTGGGGGGCGGTAGGCAAGATGTCGTCCGCGGGCGGATACAGGATCATGTTCAACATCAGCGTCTGAAACAGTGTGTCGCCTTGAACCAGGAAGATGCTTCCGCGCGTCCATGGGCCGTCGGTAAAGTTTTCCCCTGGCCGACTTGTGCCCGCCAGCCCAAATGCCTGGTGAGCAACCAGCAGACGCGCCGCCTCAGGAGCTGGCAGGGGGTCCGCCCTTTCATCGCTGTGATGGTCGAACAGCATGGCGTTGTTGCCCGAGGCGCGCTCCGGGCTGAAGAAGTTGGTCTTGCGTGCCCCCCCTTCCACATTGCGGCACTGGTAGAAAGGGTGGGCGTCATCGAACAGATTGAAGCGACTGCGCCACCGCTCAAAATAGGCCGACAACGCTTTTTCGTCCCAGTGGCCTGCTGCCCAGAGCCTGGCCCATGCTCCGTGGTCCGCCGGGCCGAACACACGGTGGGCAATTGCCAGTAACAGGCGGTGCAAAGAACCGACGACGAGGGGTGAGGCCGAGCTAATCTCAAGTAAGTTGTGAGACCGTAACAAGGCCTCTTTCAGGCCCATCATGGTCGGTCGGCCGTCGGTTTGAGTAACGGGTATCCACGGCTGATCAAGTAAATTGAATTCTAATTCCATTATCCCTCCTTTTTCACAATCAGACCCAATTCCGCATCAAGACTCAGCACATAACCATTAGCAAGCCTACAGATTCCGTCCCTATCGAAAATCGCGGGGCGACAATGCCGAAGCAGGGCGTGTTCTCTCCAACCTGCGGGGGGCGCCTCTCCAAGGAAATGACTGACCAGAGGCTGCGCGGTGAGATTGACCGTGCGGCGCGCCAGCTCGCGCGCAAGGGCGCAGTCCGGTCGCTTACCAAGGTCAACGGGAAGACGACCATCAGGGTCAAGCGCAGGCTGAGCAACCGAACCATGCAGACACACCAGCGTAACAGTTGGTTCTGATAGTCTTGTCAGAGCCTGCAGGCTTTGGTGGTACTCAGGGTTATCCTCTTGCAGCTCGACCGTATACTCCAAGACCGACATGCCAGATTGATCCGGCGACGGGATGAGTTTCTGCTTGGCGATATGGCCCGAATGGGCGATTTCCTTCTGCCAATCGCCGAAGGCCTTCTCAAGCCGTCGAGAAAGTGGTGGGTTGAGATCACATTCTTCAAGCGTTTCACCTCTGTACACAGTTTCAATTATGGGCAGGACATCTTCAGGTATGCGAATCACTTGATATCTCTTCAGCACGAGAAGTGAGCGCAAAAGGATGTAAGGGTGATAGATCCAGGAATCACTCCCAAATTGAGGGGTGCCATCCTGAATAGCCGGCTCCACGATCAGTAGGCAGGGCGTCTGCAGTCTGGCGGGCCGCGGGGCCGCGTGGCGATGTGTGCGGCCAGCGCGCTGTAATACCAGGTCAGCCGGTGCCAGGTCGGTAATCATGACGTCGAAATCCAAGTCCAGGCTCTGTTCGATCACCTGCGTAGCTACCACAACAGCTTTAGCCGGGCGACCTGTCCTGTCTCGCCCAAAACGACCGACGACGAGTTGTTCCAGGCGTTCCCTCGCCGCGAAGGGGAAGCGAGCATGAAACAACAACAGATCACTTTCAGGCACAACATTCTGGGCTTTCAGCTCCAGGTAGACTTTCTGGGCGCGTCCAACCGTGTTGCAGATGACCGCTGCACAGCCTCCATCGGATAGCTTTTCGCGCAGAATTTCGGCCGTTTTGCATGGCTCGCCCGGAACCCAGACTACATCCAACGACACAGGCCGGGTAGCAGGGAAAGGCAAGGTGCCGCTCTGGCTCGATGTCACCCACGTGATGGCCGGGTATGCTCTCTGCTGGCCGCCGATGGGCCGGTTACTGTAGGCCTCGACAAGCCTGTTACGAGTAGCGGAGGGCAGCGTAGCAGACAGAACCACCACAGTGGTTTTCATGGCGGCCAACCAGCGCAACAGTCGCTCCAGCAGCGTGGACATGTAGGCGTCATAGGCGTGCACTTCATCGAAAATCACCGTCTTGTGACCCAAACCGAATAGCCGCACGAAGGCATGGCGTGTGCGGAGAACTGCAAGGAAGCTTTGATCAACCGTACCAACAGCAAAAGGAGCGAGCAGGCCTCGTTTCTTTGGCAAAAACCACTCTTCGGCGACTACAACGTCGCCTTCCGTGGTTTCATCCCCGCCTGCGGCCAGCCGCATGCGTTCAAATTCCTCCGAAAGCAGCGCGTTTCCGTGCAAAAGCTGGAAGTTCACTCGCTCCTCAGGGTAGAGGCGTCTCAAGACCTCACGAACTCGCGTAAACATCTGGTTGCTGGTAGCTTGAGTGGGCATAGCCACGTATAATCCAAATTGGTCTAAGGTGCGCTTCCAATAATCGGCCAGGTAAAGGGCCGCTTCAGTTTTGCCTTCGCCCATTGGGGCCTCAATGATGACAAGTCCGCCTTCTTTAAGTTGTTCTGTCAGTTCGACCGTCCTTTGCTGCAACGGGCGAAGGCCGGGCACCGAGAACATTGTTTCAAAACCAACCGGTTCAGCGTTTGACGACAATCTGCTCCAGCCGGTTTCTCGTACGGCCCGACACGCCTGCTCACGAACAACTTGGACATAGCTGGACAGGTCAACATCATACCCCGCTGGTGGAAAATACTCTTGCCTGGACCCCAGCCAGTCGGCGACAGACACGAACCCGGCCAAGGCCATAGACAGCGCTGGCGGTATCTCTTGAACAGATGGGGGCTGGAGGCCATCCAAAGCCAAGGCTGATACGAACGTCTTGACAAGTTCTGCTCGTATGGCCTGCCACCGCTGGTCACCCAATTGTTTGGAGTACAGCGCATCAATCTCGCCGGAGGTAGCGAAAATCCCGTGGTGGCCGCCAACAATCAGGGCGACCTGTTGCGCCAATTTCGCATCTAGGGGCGGCTTAAGGCAATCGGCCAACAGGTCGGCTAACACACACGCGGTAACCGTCCCATGCTTTACCCTTGAGAGCAGATTTTCAATACCATGCGGAAATGCCAGACCCATATCCAACAATCGCGCTTTGGACCTTTCATGCTGAGCCTGAAATGGCGGACAAGCCTTGCCTAAGTCGTGCAATCCTGCCCACAAAACGAACCAGGCACGGGCCTGTTCTTCCGTCAAGCCCAGTTCATGTGCGATGTCGGTTCGCTGCTGAAAGGGAAACACCTGTTTCCATATTGCGTCAGCCACCTGCGCTACGTCAATCATGTGACAAATGAGCGGATGAACCAGGTCGGGCTGCTCCCGGCTTGTCTTGGCCCACAATAAGCGTACATCCATTAGCGATTCCTTTCCTTTTGGCTGTGGTAGATTTTCCACATCTCCTCCACCTGAGATGCCACCCGCTCGCGCACCCAGTCCGGGGCGAGTACCTCCACATCCGGGCCCCAGCCGCGGATCCAGGGCATCATCTCCTGTGGCTCGGCCACCCGCGCCCGCCACAGCAGATAGCCGTCGGGCAGGTCCTCCACCTGCTCGGAACGATGCCAGCGCGTTTCGCGCACGCGAGCGGCGACGCGAGGGTGAAACCGCAGGACGACCTCCACCGGCTCGCCCTCGCTATACCAGATGCCCCAGGCGTCGGCCAGCAGGTGATTGACGTCGAACTCAGAGGGGATTTCGTAACGTTCGTCCAGCAGTTCGACCGCGCGGATGCGCTCGACCTTCAACGTGCGGACTCCGCCCGGCGGCTCACGCCAGCCGATGACGTATCCGGTGTGGCCGATGGCATACGGCTCGATGAAGTACGGGGCGAAGACATACTCGTTCACCGGCTGGCCCGGCCCCACCTGATGCTTCAGCCGCACCTTGCGCCCCTCCGACCAGGCCAGGGTGAGCGTCTCCAGCACGTGCATGTAGAGCGGGTCTTGCCGCCGGTCGGCGTCGTCCATCAGGTCCGCTGTGGCCTTCAGATGGTCGGCGATGCGCGGCGCCAGCCGTTCCAGGGCGATGCCCAGCTTGCGCAGCGCGCCGGCCGCGTGGGTGCTGTGGCGGTCCATGCAGGTCGCCATCAGGCGGGCGCCGAGGTGCAAGGCCATCGCCTCGTGCAGCGTCAGACGCACGTTGACCAGGTACGCGCCGCGGTCGATCCGCCAGCGGCCGTCATCCTCGATGTAGACATGGGATGACAGGTCGGGCAGATAGCGGTTCACCGTGGAACGGTGAACGCCCAGCCGGCGGGCAATCTCGGCCTGGCGCAAACCCTGAGGATGGGCCAACAGCATCGCTTCGATTTGGTTGAGACGGGCCGCTTTATTGGCAGGTTCCGACATAACAACCTCCCGCTATGCGTCTGGTCTCTTTTGGCGTCTATGACGGCACGCCCTGCTGACCAACTACTGACAGTGTAGCACAACCGCGTTGCAGATGGGGCAACAGCAGCGCGTGTTTTACGAGGAAAAGAGCAGATATTGCAAAAACCGCATCACACCGATATTATATCACCGGTTTCGCTATCTGTCCCCTCGCCCCCCTCGTCATCCTCCGCCGCCCGTGGGTGCGACTTCAGGTAGACCTGTCGCGACTGCTCCTGGCTGACATGGGTATAGATTTGCGTCGTGCCGAGCTGGGCGTGGCCGAGCAGCTCCTGCACCGTGCGCAGGTCGGCCCCGCCGTCCAGCAGGTGGGTAGCGAAGGTATGGCGCAACACGTGGGGCGTCACCGGCCGGGTGATGCCCGCCTGCCGCGCGTAACGGCTCAGCGCCATCTGCACGCTGCGCGCCGTCAGACGCCCGCCGGCGCGGTTCACAAACAAGGCCGGGGTCTCTCGCTGCGATTGCCTTCCCGCATATCGGGGGATTTCAGGCGGCTTCAGCTCGGCCCGCGGGAACGGCTGGGGGACATCCCCGCCCGTCGGCGAGCGGGGCTGCGGGCGGGCTACCAGCAGCGGCCGCCCCGCGGCCAGGTACTCCTGCAGCGCTTCGATGGCCTTACGGCCCAGCAGGGTCAGCCGTTCCTTGTCGCCCTTGCCCAGCACGCGCACCTCACCCTGCCGCAGGTCGAGGTCCTGCACGTTGAGCGACACCAGCTCGCTGACCCGCAGTCCGCTGGCATAGAGCATCTCCAGGATGGCGCGGTCGCGCAGGCCCTGCGGCGTGTCCCGTGGTGGCGCATCGAGCAGGGCCTCGACCTCATCGAGGCTCAGGTAGTGGGGCAGGCGTTTGGGCGTCTTGATGGAGGTAATGGCATCCAAGGGATTGCTCAGGAGCACGCCATCCTGCACCAGGAAGCGGCAGAACGAACGCAGTTCCGAGAGTCGCCGGGCGATGCTGGCGTGCTCATAGCCCTGCCCCATCAGCCAGGCCAGATAGCGTCGCAGCACCTCGCGGCCGACCTGCGACCAATCGCGCACACCCTCCCTCTCGAGAAAGTTGAAGAACTGCCCGATCTCGGCGGTGTAGTTGCGCACCGTATAGGGCGAGGCGTTGCGTTCGGCGACGAGATGCCGCACGTAGCAATCAAGCTGCTCGTCCCAGGTGAGGTTGCTGGCCGACATGTGCTTCCATCCCTCCTTAACCTTCCGTCTGCGCGCCTAATTCGCTGAGGTCTGTTCCAGCCGTTGTAGCATCTCGCGCAACACCTCAAAGCCGCCGCGCCAGAATTCGGCGCGGGCCATGTCAACGCCGGCGGCGCGCAGGATGTCCGCCGGCGAGTCGGCGCCGCCCGCGCGCAAGATGTCGAGATAGCGGCCCTTAAAACTCGCCCCCTCCTGGCGATACCGCCCATAGAGCGACAGCACCAGCAATTGCCCAAAGCTGTAGGCATACACATAGAACGGCGTATGGTAGATATGTGGAATGGAAACCCATTCCCAGCCAAACTCATCGCTCAAGTCAACCGAGTCGCCGAACTGCGTCCGCAGGTTCTCGAAATATGCCTCCCTGAGCTCGTCCACCGTGGCTCCAGCCTGCACCATCTCATGGGCCTGTTGCTCGAACAAAGCGAAGAAGGCCTGACGCATAATGGTAGCATAGTTCTCGTCCATCTGGGTAAACAGCAGGTCACGACGTACCGCTTCATCATCCTCTTGCGCCAGCCAGTCATCCAGCAGCAGCATCTCGCCGAAAGTGGAAGCTGTCTCGGCCAGGGGCAGGCTGGCCTGATAGGTGAAGGCCGAATGATCGGCGGCCAGCATGGCGTGGACGGCGTGCCCCAACTCATGGGCCAGGGTGGCGATGTCCCGCGCCCGGCCGTTGTAGTTGGTCAACACCCAGGGCGTCAGTTTGGGGGCGACGCTCCAGCAGAACGCGCCGCCCCGCTTGCCAGGCCGCACCTCGCTGTCCAGGTGCCCCTCGGCGAACACCTGTCGCGCCAGGTCGGCCAGGTCGCCGTCGAACCGCGCAAACGAAGACAGCACCATATCCACCGCCTGTTCGAACGGGTAGGTCTTGTCAGTGGCAGCGACGGGCGCGTAGATGTCGTAGCGGCGCAGGCGGTCCAGGCCCAACAGCCGCGCCTTCAGCCTGAAAAACCGGTGAAACACGTCAACGTTGTCGCGACACTCTTTGAGCAGGGTGTCCACCACCTCATCGGGGATGTCATTGGCCAGGTTGCGCGGCGCGATGGGCGAAGCATAGCCCCGCAAGCCGATGTGCTCGTTGCGCCAGTCGCGCACCAATGTCTGATACATCTGGCCCAAGATGGGCCCATCGTGGCCGTAGACGCGGTACAGCTCCTGGTAGGCGCGGGCGCGCAGGCTGGCGTCCGGATGATGGACATAGACCATCAGCTCATCGCGGGTCAGCGATTTGACCTCGCCATCTACCTCCAGCGAGAAGACATAGCGGTTGGTCAACGAATCGTACAGCATCTGTAAGGCGTCCGCCCCGGTCGTATCCTTGATGTTGATGACCTTTTCTTCGGCCGCAGAGAGCGTGTACGGCTTGGCGCGGCGCATCATCGCCAGCCAATAGCGGTAGTCGCCCGACGCAGCCATGAAGCGGGCGGCGTCCGCATCATCGAGGCTCTTCCACCACAGCTCGAAGAGCAGTGTGCGGTTTTCGACCTGCGCCGAAAACTGATCTACACGGGCGACCATGACCTGTGCCGTTTGGTCCTGGGTATCCGCCGAGAACCTTAGCCCGGCATATCCTTCCAGGCGGGCCATCTCGGTCGAGATGGCCTCAAGCTGACGAACCAGGTCGAGGAACTCAGTCGCCTCCATGTCGGGGGTCAGGCCTGCCAGGCGCGACTCAAACGCGCTGACCAGCGTGTCAAGCCGGCCAAAGGTGGCCTCAAATTCCTCTCTGTGGGCAAACAGGTCGCTTAGAGTCCAGGCTTTTTGCTCGAAAACCGATGAATGATGCGGCATTGTCTTTTACTCCATAAGATCACGTTCTTCAGTAGATGTATGTTTCAGCGCATGGCGCGGTGTGTCGCCCGACGCGGCGCGCCCGAGACAAATGGGCTATCGGCGACGTAAACGCGCCATGGGGCCTCGGCCGCCCAGCCGGGCACTCTGATACCAATTCGCGTCGAAGTCGCGATTCGGTGGGGCGCAATGGGTTCGCCTTCCTCAAGAAAGAGTTCACCATGATCGCACAGGTCAATGCCGTTCAGTCGCCTGTCAATTTGCAGGGCCATACACAACTTGCCCGGGCCGCTGGTCAACTCGCGCTCATCCTGGCAGCCGCGATAGGCCCACATGTCTGCGATGCCTTCCTCAGGCTCCAAGGCGCGCACCAGGACGGCCGCGGGGAAGCCTTCCGCTTCCGTGACCACGTTCAGGCAGTGGTACATGCCGTAGATGAAGTAGATGTAGGCATGGCCCGGCGGCCCATACATGACCTCCGTGCGCCGGGTCCTGCCGCGCGAGGCATGGCAGGCCAGGTCATCTTCACCCACGTAAGCCTCGGCTTCCACAATGCGGCCGGATAGACGGCGGCCGTTGACGATGCGCACCAGGCGCTGGCCCAGCAAGTCGCGGGCGACTGCGAGCGTATCCCGCGCGAAAAACGAGGGCGATAACCGTCCCACCCTCTCACCCCCTTTTCATAAGATGGCATATTGTACCAATAGAATAAGAGTTTTGACAAACTCGCGGCTTTATGATAGGATATATTCAACGAATTTCCGGGTTCACAGACTAAATCAAATGGAGGCGAGCAAATGGCGGAACTGAGCGAATTGTCGAAAGCGATTCTCGAAGGAGATTTGAACGCAGCTAAGAAGATTACTCAGCAATTGTTGGACCAGGGCGTCGCGCCTGGCGTGATTGTAAACGATGGACTGATCGTCGGCATGAATGAGGTTGGCCGTCTGTTCAAGGCCAACGAATACTTCGTTCCCGAAGTATTGATTTCGGCCCGTGCCATGAAAGGTGCGATGGAATTGGTTCGGCCACTGCTGGTCGCTGGCGAGAGTTCCACCATGGGCAAGGTGGTGATCGGCACCGTGCAGGGCGACCTGCATGACATCGGCAAAAACCTGGTCGGCATGATGCTGGAAGGGGCTGGCTTTGAGATCATTGACCTGCAAACCGACGTGTCGCCGGCCAAGTTCGTTGACGCCGTTAAGGAGCACAAACCGAACATCGTGGCGATGTCGGCCCTGCTGACCACCACCATGACGGCGATGAAGTCCACCATTGAGGCCCTGAAAGAAGCGGGCGTCCGCGACGAGGTGAAGGTCATGGTCGGCGGCGCGCCGGTGACCGACCGCTTTGCCAAAGAGATCGGCGCCGACGGCTACGCGCCCGAAGCAGCCAGTGCGTCAGAATTGGCCAAGGCATTGATCACTGCCTGATCTGCCTACTCATCCGTCGCCAAAGCAAGACTGAACAGCAACCCCGGCCTTCCCATTTGGGGAAACGCCGGGGGTTGGTGTTTGCCCGCCTGTTATCCCCACTTGACAAAACCGGGCGAGGTGTGATATAATAATACCTGTGGTCAGACCACCTGATGGGCTGGAAAACAGACGGGATGGGAGAAGGATGGACAGCCGTCAAGCTACCGAAAGCAGCATCTATCAAACCATCACCAACGAGCGGTTGTACGAAGCCGTCGTCAATCAGATTGAATCGCTCATCATCTCCAGGCAACTGAGCCCCGGTGACGCCATTCCTTCGGAACGGCGGTTGGCCGAGCTGCTCGGCGTCAGCCGCTCGGTGGTGCGTGAAGCCATGCGCATCTTGGAGCGCGCCGGCCTGATCGCCATCAAGCCCGGACGGGGCGCGTTCGTGCAAGACCCGTCGTCGCAGTCTATCTCCCGGCCGCTGTCGTTTCTCATCCGCATGAGGGCCGGCACGGTCGAGGACTGCCTGGAGTTCCGCCGCCACCTGGAGCCCGAAATCGCCTACCTGGCCGCCGAACGTCGTTCGGAGGAAGACCTGCGCGACATGGAGTTCTTTCTGCAGGAGATGGAGCGGGACAAAGAGATTCCGGAGCGGTTCATTGAGCATGACCAGGCCTTTCACTCTGCCCTGGCTGAATCGACCGGCAATCCGGTCTTCCTCCTGGTTCTGGATTCGACCATTGACCTGTTGCACGAAATGCGCCAGAAGACCATGCACATATCCAAACCGTTTGCACGCGACCGTCAGGAACATACCGAGATTTTCGAGCGGGTCAAAGCCCGCGACGCCGATGGCGCGCGTGCGGCGATGATCGCCCATCTTCAGTCTGTAGCCAGACAACTGCAATGGGTGAGGCAGTTGGACAATGGCAATGGCAATTTGCGGTTTCAGTTGTAGGGCAGGTCTTCAATGCCTGCCAGGCGGAAAGGCTTACAGATTGAATTTTCGTACACAGTTCCCTGCTTGCATGTAGAGAGAAAGGACCGTTAACACCATGAAAGTGCCGCACATCAAAGTCACTCCGCCGGGCCCCAAAGCCCGCGAAGTGATTGACAAACAACTTCGTTATCTCGCACCGTCGGTCTCCGAGCCTTTGCCGCTCGTGTGGGAGCGCGCCGAGGACTGTGTCGTCTGGGATGTGGATGGCAACGTCTACATTGACTTCTCCTCGGGCGTACTGGTGGTCAACACTGGCCACTCACACCCTAAGGTCGTCGCCGCATTGCGCGACCAGGCCGGCAAGTTCATCAACTGCTACGATACGCCGCACCCGCTGCGTTCCGAACTGGCCGAACGAATCGCCGGGCTCATGCCCGAAGACTTGAAACGAGTGCTTTTCCTCTCCAGCGGCTCAGAGGCGATTGACGCGGCGGTCAAGATCGCGCGCGCCTACACCGGGCGATATGAGATCTTGTCCTTCTTCGGCGGCTTTCACGGTCGGACCTATATGCCGATGAGCGTCGGCGGCAAACGGTCAATCAAGGCGCCGTTCGGCCCATTCGTGCCGGGTGTCCTGCACGCGCCTTTCCCCTATTGCTACCGCTGCCCGTTCGACAAGAGCTATCCCGGCTGTGGAATGCCCTGCTTTGACTTTATCCTGCGCACCCTGGAAGCGACGTCCGGCGGCAGCCTGGCCTGTGTACTGACCGAACCCTACCAGGGTGCCAGTGGCGGCATTTTCCCGCCGGTCGAATGGGTCCAGCGCGTGTACGAACTCGCGCATTCGCTGAATGCGCTGTTCATCTTTGATGAAGTGCAATCTGGCTTTGGGCGCACGGGCACGATGTTCGCCTTCGAGCATTACGGCATCACGCCGGACATCGTGTGCCTGGCGAAAGGGTTGGCGAGTGGCGTGCCGGCCAGCGCGGTAGTCGCCCGCGACCCCATCATGGAGAGCCTCAAGCCTGGTTCCATCTCCAGCACCTACGGCGGCAACCCCCTGGTCTGCGCCGCGGCCCTGGCCTCGATTGAGGTCATCGAAGAGGAGCATCTGGCCGAAAACGCCAGACGGGTTGGCGAGTCCATGTTGGCGCGCCTCACACAGATGCAACAGGCGCATCCGCTCATCGGCGACGTGCGCGGCATGGGGCTAGCCCAGGGCATCGAACTGGTTCGCAATCGGCAGACGAAAGAGCCTGCCACCGAGGAGACGAAGGCGATTATCGAGGAGTGCATCCGGCAGGGGCTGGCGCTCATCCCGCCCATCGGTTTCTATGGCAATGTGATCCGCTTTGCCCCACCGCTGACCATCACCGAAGAAATGGCCCACCAGGGGCTGGACATTTTTGATGCCGTGTTGAGCCAATTTGAAGGGCAACCAGATCGGTTGTCCCTTAAACCAGAAAATGTGTTAAAGGGCGAACTACAAACGCTCGGTCGATCGTAGTACAAGCTTTAGCATGGCTTTGTCGAGTAACATAAGGAAAGGAGGGCCAGGAAGAGTAGATTTATCCATGTCGTCAGATGCAGCGTAATGTCCAAATTCAGGGAAACGAATAGTTCAGGCTGTGTATATCTCGAAGGAGGGTGAAAGATGTTGCGCAAGAAAGTGTTTCCGTTCGTATCACTGGTGTTGTTGATCGCCCTGGTCTGGGGCAGTTTTGGCGCATTGGGCGTTTTCGCGCAGGGGGCAACAGCCGAACCAGAGCCTACGCCGACCATTGACCCGACGACCGGCGGTGTGGCCTGGGGCGGCGATATTGTGCCCGATGTGCCGAAAGACGAAGTGGCCGCTGCGATCAAAGCCGAAGGCGCCAACCTGATCATCAGCGGCTTTCCCTCAGGGGAAGTGCGTTCGCAGTATCAGCCGAGCTGGTTCAAGGCCTGGGTGAAGGAAATCTACGGCGTGGACATTGAGTTCCAGTTCGTTCCGGCTGAAGGCGATGGCATCATCGAGCAGCTCAAGGCCGCCAAGAACGACAAATTCGCGCCGATTGACCTGATGGGCACGGAAAATCTCTTCGTGAACTCGGCCATCAAGCAGGGGCTGGTTGCCGCTGATGTCCTGGCGGATCCCTTGATCCCTCTTGCCAAACTGCTGCCGGCGCAAATGACCATGGCCAATACCGCCTTCCGCATCCAAGGGGCCGAGGGCGTCATCATGGTCTACAACCCGAAATACGTTGACCCGGAAAAAGTCAAGCCCATCAAGAAATGGACGGATGTGGCCGACCTGTACAAGGAGTATTCCGGCAAGATCCTGTGGTGGCATCCGCTGGGCGACCCGGCCGGCCTGGCCCAGATCCTGAGCGTCACCCTGGCGCGCGGCGCGGACTACAAGGATAACGCCGAAATCCGCAAGAGCATCGAATGGATCAAGGAGAATGTAGACCCCTATGTGCTCCGCTACGTGCGCGGCTACGGCGACTTCACGGTGCTCGTAGAGAAGGAAGAGGCTTATATCACTGTGATGTGGTATGGCACCTCGAAGAAGTACATCCTGAGCGACCTGGTGCGGCCCATCTGGCTCGAGAACAGCATGTCAATGCCCGGCTACATGGCGATGGTCGACCGGGCACCTCATCCTACGCTGGCGAAGCTGTACATGAACTTCCAGATGAGCCATTACGTGCAGTTCCCACCCTATCCGGCTGACCCGCCCTATGAGGTCTTCAAGATTGACGAGGCCAACTGGCTGCGCGGCTGCTTCGGCGGCGTAGGCATCCCCGGCGATTACGACCGCTTCATGCCCGACTGGGCCAAAAAAGTCGTTCCGCCGGCTGAGGTGGTGAATGAATGGCTCGTTGATGTAGACTGGGACTACGTGTTCGCCAACAAAGGCGACTGGCAGGAAATGTGGGGTGAGATTATCGGCGAGTAACGCGCCGACCGTCACAGGCCTTGCGAAGGTCTCACGGCCTTCGCAAGGCTGACACCAAAGGAACAGAGAGATGCCAACCAAACGGAAAAGATGGCTCAACATTGTCATACCGCTGGCGCCCATTATCGTCTTTTATCTGATCTTTCTGGTTTACCCCATTGCGGCGCTGGGCTATCACAGCTTCGTGGTCGGCGAAGGGGGCCAGCTCGGGCTGCAAAACTATCTCGAAACCTTTGCCAAAGCCGGCTTCAGGCGGACGCTGGGCCACACTCTGCTCATCGCCGGTTCGGCCACGCTGTTTGATCTCCTTCTCGGTTACCCGGCAGCTTACTATCTGGCCCGCCGACAAAACTGGATAGCCGACCTGATGCAATTGTCCTTGCTCATTCCTTTGTACGGTGGGCTCTATGTCGCGTTTGCCTTCATGCTTGTCCTGTTGCCAAACGGCTTTCTGAACTCCGTCCTGATTTGGCTAGGCCTTATCGAGAAACCGCTCAGTCTGCTTTACACCCGGCCGACGCTGATTGCTGCATTTGGCATCTACGGCCTGCCATTTATGGTCTATCCTTTGCGGGCAGCCATTCAGGGCATTGACCCGGCCCTGGAGGAGGCGGCGCGCACGCTCGGCGCCAGCGGCTGGCAGGTTCTGCGTCAGATTCTTCTGCCGATGAGTACCATCGGTGTTATCGGCGGGGTGCTGCTCAACTTCGGCTGGAACGTGGCGATTTTCAGCATTCCACTGGTCTTGTCGTTTAAGGGCGCGCCTTTTCTGTCGCTCGATATCTACTTCTCTACTCGCTACAACATCCGTTGGTCGTATGTCGCCACCCTTTCGACCATTTTGTTCGCCATCACCTTTGGGCTGAGCTATCTCTATATGACCCTGGTGAAGCCGGCACGGTCAAACACAGCATAGGGCCGCAAACGTCCGCTTCAGACACGGGGAGGAGCTTACCATGGGCAGCACAAAGCTAAACAAACTGATAGGCAAGGTCATCTGGGGGATCTACATCACGGTATTGGTGGTGGTCCTGTGGATGATTTTCTTCATGCTATTTTTCCACTCCTTTTTCAAAGGGGTGACACTGGAATTCCCGCCGCAGGGTTTCACGCTTGAGAATTACACCAGCATCACCAACCAGTTCTATCCCGCCTTACGGATCAGCCTCCTGCTGGGGCTGGCGACCGGCGTCTTCAATAGCATTCTGGGCATACCGGCTGCTTATGCTCTAACGCGATATGAATTCATCGGCAAAAACCTGATTAACACATTCTTGTTGGGGCCGACGATGGTGCCAGCCATTTCCCTGGCGCTCGGCTTCCTGGCCTTCTACCCTCAGTGGGGCATGATGGATTCCTTCTGGGGGCTGCTTTTCGCCTTAAGCATCGTCACCATGCCCTACATGTTGCGGTCGGTCATGTCGGCGTTCAACGAACTGGATACAGCCCTGGAAGAAGCCGCCCAAACGTTGGGCGCGAGCCGGTTGAAAACGTTCTTCTTGATCACCTTACCGCTGATCGGCCCCGGCGTCATGGCCGGCTTCTTGCTCACGTTCATCATTGCGTTCAATGAATTCACGATGATTATCTTTGTCTATGGCCCGAAATGGCTGCCCGCTTCGGTCTGGCTGTGGAATATGTTGCACATGTACGGCATCACGCCCGGCTTCGCCGCCGCCGTCGCCATCATGCAGCTCGTTTCGTTCGCCATGCTGTTCATACTAGTCCGGGTGATTGGCCGCCGCTATTTGCAGGGGGTGGCTTTCTGATAAGACTATTCTTGAGGTGGCATTATGACTTCAGTAAGAGTGGAAAACCTGACCAAGACTTTCGGCAAAACCCTCGCCGTCGACTCGGTATCTTTCACCATTGAGGACGGCCAGTTGGTCACCCTGCTCGGCCCGAGTGGCTGCGGCAAATCAACCACCCTGCGTTGCATTGCCGGCCTGGCCGAGCCCGACAGCGGCTACATCTACTTTGACGACCGGCTGGTCAACGATGTGCCAGTCGCCAAACGCAATATCGGCCTGTTGTTCCAAAGACTGGCCCTCTTCCCCCACATGAAAGTCTTCGACAATGTGGCCTTCGGGTTGCGGATGCAGCGACGGCCAAAAGAGGAGATCAAGCAAAGGGTGACTGAGGCATTGGCCCTCGTCCAGATGTCTGGCTTCGAGGAGCGGTATCCCCGCCAGCTCTCTGGCGGCCAGCAGCAACGTGTCGCCCTGGCGCGGACAATGGTGACCGATCCGGACATCCTGCTGTTCGATGAGCCACTCTCCAGCCTTGACGCCAAGCTGCGCGACGAACTGAAGAACGAGATCCGGCGGCTGCACCAGGAGACGGGCAAGACCACCATCTACGTGACCCACGATCAGGCGGAAGCCTTCGCCATCTCAGACAAAGTCTACGTGATGCACGATGGCAAACTGGAGCAGGAAGGGACGCCCATCGAATTGTACCTCAATCCGATCAGCCCTTTTGTGGCTTCGTTCATCGGGGCGAACAACTTCATTGAGGCCAGGGTGGTGGAACTCAACCCCGCTGAGCCGGGCAAACTGGCTGTGGAGGCATTGGGCTGTCGCATCGAAGCGTCCACCGCCGAACAGCTCAGAGTCGGCGAAACGGTGACGCTGCTCATCCGTCCCGAAGACATTGACGCCACGCCGGTCGTTGCCGAATCGCCGCCGCCTGAACCCAACACGGCCATCGGCCAGGTCAAGGTCAGCACTTTCTCAGGTTCGAACACCTACCTGGAGGTGGCCGTCAATCAGCACATTCTCAAAGTGTCCGTCTTTGGGGCGGCGCGTTTCGCTTTAGCCAATTCGGTGGGGCAGGCTATCCGGCTGCGTTTCGACCGCTGCTCGGTCATCCGCACGGGCCGCTAGATGAAAATCGAGTTCCCTTACGAAGGTATCGAGCCGCTGGAAATTCCGGACGGGCGAGCGATGGGCGTCATCGGCCCGCGCGATGCCCGGCCCGCAGCGCCGCCGGCGACCATTATGGCGCGCGCCCTGCGAAACCCCATCGGCAGCCCACGCCTGCGCGACCTGGCCTGCCGGGCGCGCCGTGCGCTGATCCTGTGCGATGACAACACGCGTCCAACGCCCATCGCTCAGGTGTTGCCCTGGCTGCTGGAGGAGCTCCACGCGCACAATCCCGCGCTCGAAGTCGCTTTCCTGATCGCGTCTGGCACCCATCGGCCGATGACGGCGCAGGAAAAAGAGCAGAAGTTGAGCGCAGAAGTGCTGCGGGCCTATCCGGTGTTCGACCATCGCTGGGATGATACCTCAATGCTGGCCGACCTGGGTCACACGCCGCTCGGCGCGCCCGTGCAAGTCAACCGCGCCCTGCTGGAAGCTGACCTCATCATTGGCGTCGGGCATGTGGCCCCACATCGCATGGCCGGTTTTGGCGGAGGCGGCAAGATTGTGCAGCCTGGCGTGTGCGGCGCGGTCACAACCGGCAGGACGCACTGGGCCGCCGCCCAGTTTGAGACAGCCGAGCTGATGGGACGGGCCGAAAACGCCGTCCGCGCCGAGATGGAGTCAGCCGCCGCCGTGGCCGGATTGAAAGCAATTGTCAACGTCGTCCTGAACACGAGGAACGAAATAGTGGGCTGCTTTTGCGGCGAGCCGGTCGCCGCCCACCGGGCCGCGTGTCAACTGGCCGAAGAAGTCTACCGGGGCGACTTGCCCGGCCTGGCTGATATTGTGGTCATCGAATCATACCCCAGCGACCTGGACCTGTGGCAGGCCAGCAAGGCGCTGGCCGCCTCGGAAATCGCTGTGAAACCCCACGGCGTCGTCATCCTGGTCGCCCCCTGTCCCGAAGGCGTAAGCTGTGAACATCCGGCCTTTCTGGACTATGGTTACCGTTCCCCCGCCGAAGTCGCCGACTGGGTCAGCAGCGGGGCGATGACCGACTTGATCGTGGCCGCTGAGCTGGCCATCGGCGGGCGCGTCATCAAAGAGCGCGCCAAAGGCATCATGGTCTCCACCGGCATTACGGCGGAGGCCATCCGACAGTTGGGTCTGACGCCTGCTGCTTCGCCACAAGAGGCGTTGGACATGGCCTTCCACCTGACCGGCCAGGACGCGCGCGTGCTGGTCGTGCGGCACGGCGGCGAAATCCTGCCCATCGTTCACGCTCATTGACCAGGCAGCATGTCGCTGGGCACTTTCACTCCCCACAAACGTATTGTGCCGTCCATGCTGCCCGAAGCCAAGAGCAAGCCACTCGGGCTGAATCGAACGGAATTGACCCACGCCGTATGCGCGGTCAGTTGGGCCACCTGAGACCACCGCTCGACGTCCCAGATGCGCACCGTATTGTCATCGCTGGCAGAAGCCAGCAATCGCCCATCCGGGCTGAAGTCAACGGCGTTTACATCCGCCCCATGCCCTTTGAGCGCGCCAATTGCCTCGCCTCGGTCCAAATCCCACAGTCGGATACAGCCATCCCCGCCGGCCGAGGCCAGGATGTAGCCATCCGGCGACAGGGCCAGGTCTCGAATGACACCTTTGCATCCCCAGAACTGTCCAAGTGGGCGGCCATTTTCTGCCTGCCAGAGACGTATGCTCTCATCGGCCCCGCCCGAAATGACCATGCGGCCGTCGCGGGCGAAAATCACCGATAGCACCCCGCCTACATGGGCGCGGATGGTATGCAATATTTGACCAGTTTCTGCCTCCCATAGAATCAGTTGTCCGTCCATCCCGCCCGATGCAATCATGGCGTCGTCCGGGCTCAGGTCAACCGCGTACACGGCCCCTTTGTGGCCGGTTAACGTTTTCAGTTCACGCCCGTTCCAGATGTCCCACAAGCGCACCGTCTGGTCGCGCCCGACAGAGGCCAGAAGCCGACCGTTTGCTCCAAATTTGACGCTATGAATCAAGCCGGTGTGCCCCTGAATCGTGACGACTGCCTCAGGGCGATCCAGCGACCATAAGCGAATGATCCGCTCATCGGTGCCAGAGGCAATTTTCTGTCCCTCAGGACTCCATGCCAGGCAGGTCACCTGAGATGTATACCCTTCCAGGCGCTGAACCTCCGACTGGGTTTCGACGCTCCACAGGCGAACCTTGCGGTCGCGTCCCACCGAGGCCAATATCGAGCCGTCTGGGCTGAAGCTCAGGTCGGTGACCGCGTCGCTGTGTCCGCTCAGTTGGCCGACCGGGCGCTTGCTGCCCAAGTCCCAGAGCAAGATGGTACCGCTCTGATCGGCCGAGGCGAGCAGAGGGGTGTTTGGGGCAAAGGACACGGCTGCCACCGGGCAGGCATGTCCTTCCAGGTCGCCAATCTTGCAAGCCCTGAGCGGGTCCCACAGCGAAACGGTCTGGTTTGCCCCACCGGAGGCCAACATTCGGCCATTGGGCGAGTAGGCCAACGCCCACACTGCCCCACGGTCTGCATCCAACAAGGGCCCAGCCCGTCTGCCAACGGCATCCCACAGCCTGACCGAGCCATCGCTGCTGGCAGAGGCCAGTATCCTGCCGTCGGGGCTGAACGCCAACCGCCAGACGAAGCCCTCGTGGCCCTGCAAAACACCAAGCGGTTGGCCGGCGGTCACGTCCCACAAATAGATGACTTCATCTTCCCCGGCTGAGGCCAGGACCTTGCCGCCGGGATGGAACTGCACGGCCAACACGCTGCCCGCATGTTTATCTAAGACAAGAATGGGGTCTCCTGTGCGTACACCCCACAGCCTGACCGAGTTGTCCCAGCCACCCGAGGCCATGAGGCTGCCATCAGGGCTGAAGGCCACTGCATCTACCTGGCAGCGATGGTCGCGCATCAGGTATTTCATCCGCCAGGAGGTGCACGACCACAGCTCCACGCCGATCGAAGTCGCCACGGCCAGGTAGTCTCCATCGGGCGAATAGACCAGGCGAGAGGCCCGGCCGCGCCCCAGGCGTTGAAGACGCGACAGCCGGTTGGCGTTGTCGGGCGCGATCGGGATAAGGTCGGTCGGCCAGGCCCCTAACGGGTAGGTCATGGCCTTGCGCGGTACAGCCGGGCGTCTCTCTCCCTCTTCATAATCAATCCGCTCTGAGCCAATGTGAGCGTCAGGCTCGTGCTCAGGCGGCGTCGGTTCGACGTTCACAGCAGTTTCTCCCAGTTCATCGCGGTCCGCGCGACATCGCCGGCCGCGCCGTGCGGCACTTTATCAGGCTTCTGTCGCTGGCCACTCGCTGCTACTCCAGGCGATACGCTTTCTTGGCCAGGCGATAGGCCATATCCGTGATCATCTCCCGCGCGTCATCCATGTCAATCACGCTGCGCAAAACCAGCTCGGCCAGGAAATTGGCGTCCATCCGCCTGGCCAGGTCGTGACGCACCGGAATGGACGGATAGGCCCGCGTGTCATCAACAAAGCCGGCCGTGTTGTAGATGCCTGTCGTCTCCGTGACCAGACGGCGGTAACGTGACATGCCGTATAAGCTATCGTTGTACCACCACGGCGCGCCCAATTTCAGGGCCGGGTAGTGGCCGGCCAGCGGCGCCAGCTCGCGAGTATACGTCGCCTCGTCCAGCGTGAAAATAATGAGCGTCAGACGTGGGTCGTTGCCATATTTGTTCAACAGCTTGTGCAGGTTCCTGGTGTACTCGGTCTGAACTGGAATGTCGCCGCCCCTATCTGGGCCGAAGCGGTCGTAGACCCAGCGGTTGTGATTGCGATGAATGCCCGAATGGAGCTGCATGACCAGGCCATCCTCAATGCTCATACGCGCCATTTCCATCAGCATGTGGGCGGTGAAGCGGAACGCATCCTCCGTTGAGGCTGTCCCCTTGAGCGCGCGGGCGAAAATATCTTCGGCTTCCATCTCGCACAGTTCCTCGGTGTACGGGACCAACATGGAGTGGTCGGTCGCTTTCGCGCCCAGGCTTTTGAAATAGGCCCGTCGGTCCTCCAGGGCCCAGATGAAGGCCTTGAAGCTGTTGATCTCTATGCCGGTCAGTTTGCTCAGCCGCTCGACGTTCTTCCTCCAGCCCGGTGTGTCCAGGTTCATCAGCGCATCAGGCCGAAATGTGGGCAGGATACGGCCATCCCAGCCGGAAGCCTTGATGGCCTTGTGGCTGTCCAGCGGGTCGGTGGCCGCGTCTGTGGTGCACAACACCTCGATATTGAACCGCTTGTACAGCTCACGTGGACGGAATTCCGGCGAGGCCAGTTTGGCCTCGATCTGATCGTAGATGCGCTGCGCCGACTCGCCGGTCAGCTTCTCTTCGATGCCAAACACAAAATACAGCTCATCGGTCAGCCACAGGCCGGTCGGCGTGCCCCGAAACAGGTAGAAATGCTCGGCAAATGTCTGCCAGATCTTGCGATGGTCGCGCTCACATTCACCATCTTCGAGCCTGGGAATACCCAACGCTTCCAGAGGTACGCCCTGAGAATACAGCATCCGAAACACGTAATGGTCCGGAATGATCAGCAGGTCAGCGGGGCTTCCGTAAGAGTAATCGGGGTCGGCGAACATGCGGGGGTCTACGTGTCCGTGCGGGCACACCAGCGGCAAATCCTTCACCAGGTGGTAGAGCTCCAGAGCAATCTCCCGCTGCCGCGGGTCAGGGTCGAAGTAGCGGTCATCCGGGCGAAATACTTTTGTCTTTGCCATTTTCATCCCTCTCCTGTCCGTGTGCGGTTTTCCAAGAGCTTTTCAATATCAGCGGCCATGTCTTCGGGCAGTGTGCCAAAGTCGTAGATCAGCCGCCAATTGCCATCAGGGTCTATCAACGTCACACTGGCCGTATGGCTGACCAGATACTCAGCCGCGCTGCCCTTGACCTCTTCCTTTTGCACGAAAATATCATATTTGCTGTAGACATCCTGAAGCTCCGCCTCTGTGCCAATCAAACCGAGAAAATCGGGGTTGAAGATACTCAGGTATTTCTTCAGCCGCTCCGGCGTATCACGTTCGGGGTCAGCGGTCACGAACACGAACCTGACCCGCGCCGCTTTATCTCCAAGCAATTTATGGAGCCGTTTGAAATCCCCCAGTGTGGTCGGACAGACATCGGGGCAATAGGTGTAGCCAAAATAGAGCAGTACCACGTTCCCCTTCTGCTCACTGAGACGAAAAGGGCGGCCATGTTGATCGGTCAGGGTGAAATCTGGCGCGGGCGACAGCGGCTGACGCGCTTTGCCCTTAAACGACGGCCCGCCGCAGCCGACGGCCGGCAGGAGCAGACAGCAGGCCAGCGTAAGCAACGCCCATTGCCTCAACCACCCTGCCACGCGGATTGAATTCTTCCTCACCATGCTCTCTCCTCTTGGCAGGCTACGAGTGGTTTTCTTCGGGGGTATTATAACACGGATGGCAGAAAATGAATAGCTCTCGCAGTCACGGGCGCGTCCGGAATTTCAGGCGACTCAAGCGAAGAATCTCAACGCCCCGTGCAGCGCGAGATGCTTCGCCCGCGGCTCAGCATGA
Organism: Anaerolineae bacterium; assembly: GCA_034435095.1. Lineage (GTDB taxonomy): Bacteria > Chloroflexota > Anaerolineae > DAOTYC01 > DAOTYC01 > DAOTYC01. The sequence goes on from DAOTYC010000132.1 coordinate 26,054, forward strand.
CGGCAACGCCACCCGTCATTCTGAGCGAAGCGACGAAGCCATGCCCTGAGCGCAGCGAAGGGAATCTCCACTTCCCATGCGGCGCGGGATGCTTCGCCTGCGGCAGATGCTTCGCCTACGGCTCAGCATGACGGGGGAGAGGCCGGCGCCCCGCAATCCGTGCCGTCCTGCGCATCCGCTGTTCTCATTCGCCAGCATGACAGGGACACGCGGACAGGGCTGCCTTCATCTCGCGCGCCAGGGCGGCCACACGCTCGGGCGATTCGCCGGCACGCTTGACCAGCGCGCTGCCCACCACCACGCCGTCGGCTATGCGGCCCACTGCCGCGGCCTGCTGGGCCTGGCTGATGCCGAAACCGACTACCAGCGGGGTGTCGGTCGCGGCCCGCAGCCGCTGTACCCAATCGATCAGATAGGGCGGAAGCTGCGCTCTCTCGCCGGTGACACCGGCCACCGAGACGAGGTAAATGAAGCCAGTCGCGCGGCGGGCGACATAAGCAATGCGTTCTGGCGTGCTGGTCGGGGCGAGAAAGTGGACCAGAGCCAACCCGTGCTGAAGGCACAGCCGTTCCACTTCATCCGCTTCCTCCGGCGGCAGGTCGGGGACGATGAAGCCATCCACGCCGGCGGCTGCGGCGTCGCCGGCCAGCCGTTCCAGGCCATAGGCCAGCATGGGGTTCAGGTAGCCCATGAACAGGGCCGGCGTTTCGATGCCCTCGGCCCGCAGCTCACGCGCCATAGCCAGACATTCGGCCAGGTTCATCCCATTCTCCAGGGCGCGCTGCGTTGCCGCCTGGATGACCGGCCCGTCGGCCAGCGGGTCGCTGAAGGGCACGCCCAACTCCAGTATGTCGGCGCCGGCCTCGACCAGCTCCCGCACGATTTGTAGGCTGGCCGCGCGTGTGGGATAGCCCAACACCACATAAGGCATGAAGGCCGGCGTGTTCTGTCGAAATACGGCGGCAATGCGTTCCAGACCAGTCATGATTCCCCTCCTCCTCTGGCTATTCCCATCACCGTGTCGAGGTCCTTGTCGCCCCGGCCAGACAGATTGCAGACGATGACCTGATCGGGCCTCAGTTGCGGCGCCAACTTGACGACCTCCGCTACAGCATGGGCCGATTCGAGCGCCGGTATAATCCCTTCCAGGCGGGCCAACAGATGAAAAGCCTGTAACGCCTCCTCATCGGTCGCGTAGGTGTAGCGGATACGTCCCTGGTCGTGTAAGAGGGCATGTTCCGGCCCGACCGAAGGGTAATCCAGCCCCGCGCTGATGGAATGGGTCTCCAGAATCTGGCCGTGTGGGTCTTGCAGCACGAAAGACCGCGTCCCGTGCAACACGCCCACCCGCCCGCGAACTGGGTCGGAGAAGCGGGCGGCGTGCTTGCCGCTTTCAATTCCCTCGCCGCCAGCCTCCACGCCGACCATGTCCACGCCTTCATCGGCGAGAAACGGGTGGAACAGGCCGATGGCGTTCGAGCCGCCTCCTACGCAGGCCACCAGGACATCCGGCAAGCGGCCCTCGGCTTCCAGAATTTGGGCGCGCGCCTCATGCCCGATCACGGTCTGGAAATCGCGCACGATGGTCGGGTAAGGGTGGGGGCCGAGCGCGGAACCGAGCAGATAATGAGTGTTCTCCACGTTGGTCACCCAGTCGCGGATGGCCTCGTTGACGGCGTCCTTAAGCGTGCGGCTGCCGGATTCGACCGGCCGTACCTCGGCGCCCAACAGCTTCATGCGGAAGACATTGGGCTGCTGACGCCTGATGTCCACCGTGCCCATGTAGACCACGCAGTCCAGACCGAGCAGGGCGCAGGCGGTCGCCGTGCCGACACCGTGCTGGCCGGCGCCTGTTTCGGCGACGATCCGTCGTTTGCCCATGCGTTGCGCCAGCAACGCCTGCCCCAGGGCGTTGTTGATCTTGTGCGCGCCAGAGTGGGCCAGGTCCTCGCGTTTGAGGTAGATTTTCGCCCCGCCGAGGTGTTCGGTCAGCCGCCGCGCGAAAGTGAGCGGCGTGGGCCGCCCCACGTAGGTCCGTTGCAGCTCAGACAAGACCCCGACAAATTGGGGGTCTTGTCGGGCCTGGTCGTAGGCTGCCTCTAGCTCACTCAACGCTGGCATAAGCGTCTCGGGCACGAATTGCCCGCCATACGGCCCAAACCTGCCCCTGGGCCGCAGCGAAATCGTTGATGTGTCCATGATGATGTCCCTCCAGTTCTATCGGGCTACAGGCCCGACGTGTTCTTTATTTAGCCCTCTGGAAGGCGCAGGTGCGGCTTGCGCCTTCCACACCAGGGGCGCGGTCATCCCGCGGGCGGTTGGACGATTGCTCCATCCGCGTTTCCCACTGCCTGACGGCGGCAATGAACTGCCGAATGGCGGCCTGGGATTTGCGGCCCGGCGCCTCTTCCACGCCGCTGCTGACATCAACGCCCCAGGGCCTGACCCGCTCGATGGCCTGAGCGACGTTGTGCGGCGTCAGGCCGCCGGCCAGCAGGATGCGCCGTTGAGCGGCCAGCTCCGCCGCCAGAGACCAATCGCCTACCTGGCCGGTACCGCCGGGCTGACCTGCCACATACGTGTCGTACAGCAGGTCAGGCGGCGCCGGGCGTGCCCCATACCGGCGCAGTATGCTGTCCAGTTCGGCAGCCGAGCGTGGACGTATCGCCCTGTAAGCGCGTCGTCCGAGATCGGCCGCCAGGTCGAGAGGTTCGTCTCCGTGCAGTTGGGCCAGGTCCAGCCCGCAGAAATCCAACGTCTCGCCGATCAGAGCTGCCGGCGCATCAACAAACAGGCCGACGCAGAGCACCTCCGGCCGCCGGTCCTTGGCCGCGGCGGCCATCGTCCTGGCGGCCTGCCAGGAGACGTAGCGCGGACTGCCGATGTAGAACACGAAGCCCAGCAAATCGGCGCCCACATCGGCTGCGCACAGCGCGTCCTGCACCTGAGTCAGACCACAGATCTTGATACGAACCATCTGTTCACCTCCGCCTGGCGACACCGGCCAACGCTCTCACCTGCGCGCCTGGGTCGGGCGCGGCGACGATGGATTCGCCTACCAGAACGGCGTCTATGCCGGCGCGGGCCAGCGTCTCCACATCGGCGCGCTGGTGGATGCCGCTCTCGGCGACCAGGCAGACGTGCAGCGGCACGTATGGGCGCAAGGTCAGGCAGGTGCGGATGTCTACCGAGAAATCGTGTAAGTTGCGGTTGTTTACGCCGACCAGACGCGGCTCAAAGCGAAGGACGCGCTCCAGCTCGGCGGCGTCGTGCACCTCCAGCAGGGCTTCCATGCCCAGCTCGTGGGTCAGGGCGAGCAGGTCGCCCAGTTCAGCATCGTCCAAGACGGCGGCAATGAGCAAGATGGCGTCCGCCCCGGCTGCGCGCGCCTGATACACCTGATAGGCGTCCACGATGAAATCTTTGCGCAGAAGGCCGAAGTCCATGCCGCTGCGGGCGCGATATGCTGCCACCTGCTCCAGATGCCGGAGATGGCCCTGAAAGTACCGCTCGTCGGTCAGGACGCTGATAGCTGCCGCGCCGTTCAGGACGTATGTCTGCGCCAACGTCAGCGGCTCGAAATCGGCGCGCAACAGCCCCTTGCTGGGCGAGGCTTTCTTGATCTCGGCGATAACCGCCACCTCTGGCGCGCGTTGCAGAACGGCGACGAAATCTCTGGGTTTGGCGGCGCCTTCTGCCCGCTGCCTCATCGCCGCCGGGCTTACGGCCTGTATCTGGCGCGGCAGTTCCTGCGTGCGTTTGTACTCGATGATGTCGTCCAAAATGGTCATGTCCACCTCCTACATATCGGCGTGGCGTTGAGAGTAGTCAATCAGGGCGTGCAGCGCGCCTGCAGCCGCGCCGGAATCGAGGCTGTGTTCGGCCAGCCTGATGCCCTCGGCCAGATCAGCCGCCCGCCCGGCGGCCGTCAGCGCCGCCGCCGCGTTGAGCACGACCGTATCGCGCTTCGCGCCCTGTATGCGCCCCTCCAGGATGCCCCTGGTGATGCGCGCGTTCTCGAAGGCGTCGCCGCCGGCCAGTTCGGCGAGGCTGGCCGGGGCGAAACCCAACTCTGTCGGGTCGAGGGTGCGGGTGACGACCCGGCCCGATTCCAGCACGCTGATGCGGTTGAGGCTGGTGGTCGTCAGTTCGTCGAGACCATCGTGGCTGTGCACGACAAACGCGCCACGGCTGCCCAGGCCACACAGCACATGGGCCAGCGTCTCGGTCAGCTCCGGGGCGTAGACGCCCAGCAGTTGGTACTGGGCGCCGGCCGGATTGGTCAGCGGGCCGAGCACGTTGAACAGGGTGCGCACACCGATCTCGCGCCGCGGACCGATGGCATGTTTCATGGCCGGGTGCAGCTTGGGCGCAAACAGGAAGCCGATGCCGACGGCGTCAATGGCCCGGGCCACCGCACGAGGACTGAGCTCGAGGTTGACTCCCAAAGCCTGCAGGACATCCGCACTGCCGCTGCGGCTGGAGACGGAACGGTTGCCGTGTTTAGCGACCGGCTGGCCCGCGCCGGCGACGACAAAAGCGGCAGTGGTGCTGATGTTGAACGTGCCCTTCTCGTCGCCGCCCGTCCCACAGGTGTCCACCAACGCAGCGCCGGAGGGCGGACGGATCGGCACGGCAGTGCGCCGCATCGCCCGCGCGCTGCCGACGATCTCATCTACCGACTCGCCTTTCAGGCGCAGGGCGGTCAGATAGGCCCCGATTTGCGCTGGAGTGGCGTTGCCGCTCATGATTTGCAGCATGACCGCCTCCGCCTCGCTTTCGGTCAGGCTGTCGCCCTTGAGCAGCTTCTGGATGGCTTCGCGGATGGTCAGGCCGCTGCCCGACCCAGACTCGAACTGAGAGACGAAGTACGGTTGGCCGTCCTCGCCCTGCCGTTTCTCCACTGACAGAAAATTGCGCAACAGAGCATGGCCGTGTTCGGTCAGAATGGATTCAGGGTGAAACTGCAAGCCAATCGTCGGGTAACGGATGTGGCGCAGGGCCATCAGCTCGCCTTCTGGCGTGCGGGCTGAGACCTCCAGCTCATCGGGGAGTGGCTCGGCAACTATCAACGAGTGATACCTCATGCCGGTAAAGGGCGAGGGGATGCCGCTGAAAATGCCTTTGCCATCGTGGTCAATGGGCGAGATTTTGCCATGCATCAGCCGTGGGGCGTTGACCACCCGGGCGCCAAAGGCCTGTCCGATAGCCTGATGGCCCAGGCAGATGCCCAGAATCGGTATCGTCCGATGGAAACGCCGGATGAGCGCCAGCGAGATGCCGGCGTCGTCGGGCGTGCCGGGGCCGGGCGAGATGACGATATGGGAAGGGTTCAGCCGTTCGATGTCGTCGAGGCCAAGCGCGTCGTTGCGCACCGTGTGAACTTCCTGGCCCAATTCGCCCAGATACTGAACCAGATTGTACGTAAACGAATCGTAATTGTCTATAACCAGGATCATGTTCATCCTCCTTCTGTACTCATTCGCCGTTCTCGGCCATGGTGACTGCCACGGACAGAGCCCTGGCCTTGTGCAGCGTCTCTTGATACTCCAGAGCCGGGTCGCTGTCGGCCACCACTCCGCCGCCAGACTGGATGTAGACATCGTTGCCTTTCATCCAGATGGTGCGGATGGTGATGCAGGAATCGAGGCTGCCGTTGTAACCCATGTAGCAGATGGCCCCGGCATACGGGCCACGTCGCGTCCCCTCCAGCTCCTCGATGATCTCCATCGCGCGCACCTTAGGCGCGCCGGTGACCGTGCCGGCCGGGAAAGTAGCGCGCAAGAGGTCGAAAGCGTCGCATCCGGCACGCAGCTTGCCCTGGATATGCGACACGATGTGCATGACATGCGAATATCGCTCGATGACGAACGACTCTTTGAGCCTCACCGTGCCATATTCACACACGCGGCCGAGGTCGTTGCGTCCCAAATCAACCAGCATGACATGTTCGGCGCGTTCCTTTTCGTCGGCCAACAGTTCGGTCGCCAGTTGGTCGTCTTCGGCTTTCGACTTGCCGCGCCGCCGTGTGCCGGCGATGGGCCGCAGCTCGGCCAGGCCGGCACGCGCGTCGTAGCGGACGTGCATCTCCGGGCTGGCGGCGATGATGTGCAGCGGCGGCGCGTTGAAACCGCCCGGGAAGCGCAAGAACACCATGTACGGCGAGGGGTTGAGCCGGCGCAGGGCGCGGTAGATGTTGAATGGATGCGCGCTGGTCCGCTTGCTCAGACGCTGCGAGGGCACGACCTGAAAGATGTCGCCGGCGGTGATGTATTCCTTGGCCTTCAACACCCGCCGTTCATACTCTTCCGGCGTGACGTTGGAGATGAACTCGCCGTTCAGCTTGGGCTGCTCGGCGACGCCGGGCAATTCGGGCATGGGGGCGCGCAGGCGGGCGACGATTTCGTCAATCCGGCCCGTCGCCCGCCGGTAGGCGTTGGGCAGGTCGCCGTCCGACAGGTCGGCATTGGCGACAATGAGCAGCCGGTGGCGGACATGGTCGAAGACGACCACGCTATCGGCAAACATCAGGGCGGCCTCGGGCATGTGCAGTTCATCAACGGCAGACTGGGGCAGCCGTTCGAAGTAGCGCACCAGGTCGTAGGCCAGATAGCCTACCGCGCCCCCCACGAAAGGCGGCAGTTCAGGCAACGTCACCGGCGAGCACGTGCCCATCTCTGCTTTGAGCACGGCCAGGGGGTCCAGGCCATTGCCGAGCGGGATGGTGCGGCTGTCTCCTTTGCTGCTGATCACCACCTGGCCGCCCAAGCTGCTGAACAGGGCGCGAGGGCGCACTCCGATGAATGAATAGCGTGCGATGTGTTCGCCGCCGGTCACCGACTCCAGCAAGAAGCCAGGCCCTTCGTCCTGGAGCTTCCAGTATACGCTGACGGGCGTCTCCAAATCGGCGGACAGCTCACGGTAAACTGGCAGCAGGTTGCCCTGCGAGGCCAGTTGTTCCAACTGATTGAACTCTGGTCTGTACATCAATTTTACCTCCTTCACGTCACAACAAACCGGGCCAAAAACAAAAAGCTCCCTCGCCCCAAAGGACGAGAGAGCCCAAGTACTCCCGCGGTGCCACCTTTCTTAGGCCAGCTTGAGCGAACAAAAAATCCTATGTGAGAAACATAGGACTAAGAAATCGCCGTGCCAGCCTCACTCCGCAGATACACCCCCGGCCATCGTCCTGGATGACCTGGCGGATATCCGGCTCCCAGATAACGGTGGAGTCTCCGATAGCGCCTACTGAGCCAGCGGCTGTTCGGGCTATGACTCACGGGCCCATTCACCTCTGGCGCGCGTACCGGCCTTTCACCTGCCGCCGGCTCTCTGGACGCCGCTTCAGGGGCTACTATTCCCGATCACAGTCTTTGGTCTATGATTATGCTGGATTCCTTATAACACGATCGGGAAGATTTGTCAAATCGAGCCAATATGAGAGTGTGGAAAAACTCGGTTGAAATTGGCCTGATTGTAGGGGAGGTGAAGTGAAAGAGCAGTTGGCAAGGCAGGGCACGCTCTGGGCTACGGCTCAGTCGTGTCCGTATTGCTCTTCCAGCAAGTGCGGGTCATAGGGCGCTCGGCGGGTGGGACACGTTTCCCTGGGACACAGCAGGCAGCTCTCGAAATTGGACTCCGTGGGGAAGCGGATGCCGGAAATGGTCTTGTTGGGAATCATCAAAAAGCTATCGGTCAGCCTGACCCCAATTGCCGGCAAGAAGCCGATTCCGTCCGTCTGCTCCACGCTGCCCAACAGGCGAAACAGCGGCCGCTGCTGCTGAATCGGCCAATCAGCCAACGAGCCAGGGTTCATGGCCGAAGTCTTGCCCAGGCGGTAGGTCGTCTTCAGGTGTGTCAACAGAGCCGCTTGAGCCTGACGCAAAGCCATCTCTTTAATGGCGTCAGCCCAAAAGCTGTGCAACATGTCTTCAATAGACCGGGCCCATTCGTCCAGTTCCGTACCACAGGTCACCACATACGCGAAAACGCGATGGACCTCCTCCAGATTGGCCCGCAGCACCTTGCTTTTGAATGTCACGCCATCCAGTGTCACCTGGCTCTCATCTCTGGAGTCCACATAGACGATTTTATAAAGCGCTTTGGGGCGGGCCACGGCCTGTGCTTCCTCGGCGAGGCGGCGCAAGTCGGTTTCCAGGCTGTTCCCTGGCCTGAGGCGCAAGGCCCTGCGCAGATCATCAAAGTCCAGCCGAAATGGCAACTGGTCGAGCACAATCGTGTCCATATCATCAGCCTCGCGACAAAATATGTGGGCCGAATTATAGCTCTTTTTGAGCAAAAGCTGAAATGCACCCCGGCTCAGTGTTGCCACGGTCGCCAGTGGTCAGGCAAGGACACCCGTTAAACAAATGCTAATGTTTTGTTAAATTTCTGTTAAATCATCCTTAACCATCCTGTGATAAAGTAGGCGTAGATTGCTGTGTTGCACCAGGTCAATCTAAAAGGGAAACCCACAGTCTTTACCCAACCGAGGAGGAAAAAGAAATGCGTCGTCACACATCTGTTATAATGCTTGTGGTCATGTTCTGCATGTTGGCGTCCGCCTGGATGCCGCTGTCTGCGGCCACGCCAGAACCAGCCGTTGCGCCAACAGTCGAACCTACGGAAGAGCCGCCGACGGTCATCTCCGACATGAAAGGCAACATCGTCGTGTACACCGCCTTGGAGGATGATCAGCTCGCCAGGTACATGGAAATCTGGAAAGCGCAATACCCGAACATCAACGTAGATTTGGTGCGCGACTCGACCGGCATTGTCACTGCCAAACTGTTGGCCGAGAAAGAAAACCCACAAGCCGATGTCGTCTGGGGCCTGGCCGTGACCAGCCTGCTTCTAGCTGACGCCGAAGGTATGCTCGAGCCATACGCGCCGGCGGGACTGGACAGGATCATTCCTGAGTTCCGTGACCCCAACGACCCGCCCCACTGGGTTGGTATCGACGTCTGGTTCTCCGCTTTCTGCGTCAATACCGTCGAACTTGAGGCGAACAAACTCCCCATGCCGACTTCGTGGAAAGACCTCACCAAACCTGAATACAAGGGACAGGTGGTCATGCCCAATCCGGCCTCATCCGGCACCGGTTACCTGTCGGTCTCGGCCATCCTGCAGATGATGGGCGAAGAGGACGGGTGGAAATTCCTGGATGCCCTAAACGACAACATCGCCATCTATACTCATTCCGGCTCAAAGCCCTGCAAGCTGGCTGGCGCCGGCGAGTATGCTATTGGCATCTCTTTTGATTACCGCGCCATCAAGCAGAAGGCGAGCGGCGAGCCAATTGAGCCAGTGTTCCCGAGCGAGGGTTCTGGTTGGGACATCGAGGCCAACGCCCTTATCAAGAAAGCCCAGATAAAAGAAGAGGCAAAAATCTTCTTGGATTGGGCCATCAGTGACCGTATGATGCGCCAGTACGCCGGCAGCTTCCCGATCACGGCGGCCAAGACCAGTGTCGCCATTCCCGAAGGGTATCCCCAAGATCCTATCAAGCAGTTGGTCAAAAATGATTTCACATGGGCCGCTGCCAACCGCGACCGTATCCTGAAAGAATGGACCGCTCGCTACGACACGAAGTCTGAACCAAAGAAGTAGACGAAACTCGACATCCTTTGGCCTTAAGCCAGGCGCTGTAGCCCTGGCAAGCTGAACCAATACCGATTCAACGTACACAGAGCCCAGTCTGGCCGATACCGCGCCATTGACTGGGCTCATCCCAACGATAGAGACACAGGACGGCGTGAGATGAGTGACTTGCATCAAGACACAAGCCAATCAACCAGAGAACCCTATCTCCAGGTGAAGAACGTTACCAAGACTTTTGGCCGTTTCATAGCTTTGGACAATGTCACGATGGACGTGGCGCAAGGCGAATTTGTGTGCATTCTTGGGCCAAGCGGCTGCGGCAAAACTACACTCCTGCGTGTCATTGCGGGCTTGGAACAGCACAACTTCGGCCAAATCGTCCAGAATGGCGTTGATGTCTCTCATCTGCCGCCCTCGAAACGCGATTTTGGAATTGTTTTTCAGTCCTACGCCCTCTTCCCCAATCTGACCGTAGCCGAAAACGTGGCGTATGGCCTCAGGAACATCAGGCTGCCTGAACCGGAGATTGCAGCGAAAGTTGGACGACTGCTCGAAATGGTTAGCCTGGGCGACCTGCGCGACCGCTATCCAGCGCAACTGTCGGGTGGACAACAGCAACGGGTGGCCCTCGCCCGTGCTCTGGCTTTGTCTCCCGGCCTGTTGCTGCTTGATGAACCCCTGTCTGCTCTGGATGCCCGTGTGCGCGCCGCTTTGCGTTCTGAAATCGCCGCGCTGCAACGACGGCTCGGCGTCACCACGGTCATGGTAACTCACGACCAGGAAGAAGCATTGAGCATGGCCGACCGAATCATCGTGATGAAAGATGGGAGAATCGTCCAGGTGGGCACGCCGGTGGAAACGTATCAGCGGCCGACGACCCCTTTCGTAGCCGACTTTGTGGGGCTGATGAACTTTCTGCCGGGCACAATGGGGCGCGACCGCCGGTACGTCCATTGCGGAGATACCCAACTGGCTGTCTCTGAACCCGATGAGTCCCTTGAGCCAGGCAGCTCCGTGTATATCGCCATCCGCCCCGAAGAAATCGTCGTTTTGAATGAACTGATCTCAGACCAGAACGCGCTGATGGCGGAAGTAGAAGAAGTCGAGTTCATAGGTCCTTTTTACCGGCTTAAGCTCCAATTGGACGTTCAATCGCCGCTGCGGCAAAGGCCTGCTCTCATCACCTACGTATCGTCTTCAACAGGCATCGGCGTCGCCAAGGGCAGCCAATTGCCAGTATACCTGCCAGCCGACCGTATGAGGGTCTATCCGGCAAACGGCAAACCTGCCAAGAATGTCATGAGAGCTGCGTAGCCACCATGAAGAGCAGCCTTGCCACTGCGCCAACGGCAACCAAACGCCTCGCCCCCGCGAGCCTGTTTCGCCAGCGGGTCAAACGGCTGAACACCAGGGAAGACTGGCTGATGATGGGCCTGGTGTTGCTGTCCAGCCTGTGGCTACTGGTAGGCGTGGTGTTGCCCCTCTGGCAGGTGGTATACCGCAGCCTGGTTGATAATCGGGGCAATTGGGTCGGCCTGGCAAACTATCAGCAATATTTCGCCAGCCCCGCGCTTTCCATTTCATTTTTCAACAGCCTCACCGTTTCAATAGTCAGTACGTTGCTCGCAGTCACCCTGGCTTTCGCTTATGCCTACGCCCTCACCCGCACGAAAGTCCGGGGGCAGAGTTTCTTCCGATTGATTGCGATGTTCCCGCTGTATGCCCCTTCTGTGGCGCATGGCATCGCACTGTTGTACCTTTTCGGTAAGAAAGGGCTTGTCACCACAGGTTTCCTCGGGCTCGCAGAGCGTGTCTTGGGATTCTCGCCAGGCCTTGACATTCATCTCTACGGTCCGACAGGTATTATCTTGGGTGAAGTGTACTATTGCTTTCCACAGGCCTTTATCATCTTGAGCACAGCGCTCATGCTCTCCGATGCTCGCCTTTACGAAGCCAGCATTTCGCTGAAAGCTTCAAAAGTGCGGACTTTTTTCACGGTCACTTTGCCCAGCATCAAATACGGCTTGATTAGCGCCATCTTTGTATGTTTCACTTTAGTATTCACAGATTTCGGTGTGCCGAAAGTTGTCGGAGGCAACTATAACGTCTTGGCAACTGACATCTACAAACAAGTCATCGGCCAACAGAATTTCACCATGGGTGCTACCATCAGTATCCTGCTGCTGTGTCCGACCGTGATCGCATTCGTGATTGATCGCCTCATGCAGCGCAGGCAAATAGCCCTGGTTAGTTCGCGCATCGTGCCATTCCAACCTCAGCCCAACCGCTGGGCTGACCGCTTCGCCCTGGCCTTTTGCACGCTTATTGCTGGCATGATACTCATCCCTCTTCTGAGCATTTTGTTCGCCTCTGTGCTGAACGTGTGGCCTTATAAGCTGGAGCTGACTTTGAGACATTACGACTTCACTTCAGTCGGAGGCGGAGGTTATCAAGCATACTGGAACAGCGTGCGTATGTCGCTGTATACGGCTGCCTGCGGCACGGTCGTGACTTTTGTCAGCGCATACCTGGTGGAAAAAGGCAGTAAGATGCGAGTGCTAAGGTCAATTCTGTACTTCTTCTCTATCCTGCCGGTGGCCCTGCCGGGCCTGGTAATAGGATTGGCCTACATTTTCTTCTTCAACGCCCCGAATTGGAATATGGGCGGTCTGTCTATACCCAATCCCTTCAATGTGCTGTATGGCACCATGGCCATTCTGGTCATTGCCAATATCATTCATTTTTACACCGTCAGCTTTCTCACCGCCGCTACGGCGCTGAAACAACTCGACCGCGAATTTGAACCCATTTCCGAGTCTTTGAAAGTGCCATTCTATCGCAGTTTTGTACACATCACATTGCCGCTAAGCCTCCCCGCTGTTTTGGAAATTGCCATCTACTACTTCGTAAATGCGATGGTCACCGTGTCCGCAGTCATCTTTCTTTATTCACCCCAACTCAAACTGGCCTCGGTCGCCATTGTGAACATGGAAGACGCGGGAGATACGGCCGCAGCGGCCGCCATGTCCGTGCTACTGATCCTGTCCAGCATGGTCGTCCGGGCCGGGTATGGCGTCTTGACCCACACGCTGTATAAGCGGACACAGGCCTGGAGAGCACCTTCGGAGGTCTAATGTTGAACGAATTTCCCAGACAAGAAACCAAGATTCTCTTCACTCCCGGCCCGCTGAGCACCAGCGATACCGTCAAATCGGCTATGATGCGCGATGTCGGCTCCCGCGATACGGAGTTTATCGCACTGGTTCGGGACATCAGGCGCAGATTGGTCGTGCTCGGCGGTGCATCAGAAACTGAATACACAGCGGTCCTGATGCAGGGCAGCGGCACTTTCGGCGTGGAAGCGGTGCTGTCTTCGGTCATTCCGGCAGACGGCAAATTGCTTATCGTCAGCAACGGTGCATACGGTGAACGTATCGTCCAAATGGCCCGGATCTTGAACCTCCAATATGTGTGTCTGCGGATAGCCGAAGACGCCGCGCCCCAAGCAGCGGAAGTCAAAGCCATTCTAAGGGCAGACGATACGCTCACCCATGTAGCAATCGTGCATTGCGAAACCACGACGGGCATTATGAATCCGGTGAAAGAGATCGGCCATGCCGTGCAGAAGCTGGGGCGAATCTATATAGTTGACGCGATGAGCAGCTTTGGGGCCGTGGATATCAACCTGGGTGCTTGCGGTATTGATTATCTGATTTCATCGTCAAACAAATGCGTGCAAGGTGTGCCGGGGTTCTCATTTGTGCTCGCCAGACGGGACCGCCTGACCTCGCTGGGTGACGGCCATGCGCGCAGCCTGTGCTTAGACCTGGTAGCGCAGTGGAAAGGATTGCAATCTGACGGCCAGTTCCGTTTCACCCCGCCCACCCATGCTCTTTTGGCGTTCCACCAGGCACTGCTCGAGCTGGAAAGTGAAGGAGGAGTCCAAGCCCGCGCCGCTCGCTATCGGAACAACCACCAAACATTGATACAGGGTATGCGTGCACTCGGATTCCGAGAGTACTTAAAGCCGGCCCTGCAAGGCTATATTATCACCTCTTTTCACTATCCCAAACATCAAAATTTCGACTTCGCCTCGTTCTATTCAATCCTGAGTAACAAGGGTTACGTGATCTACCCCGGCAAACTGAGCCAGGCCAACTGCTTCCGGATTGGGACCATCGGGCACATCACCGACTACCACATCGCTGGCTTGCTGGAAGCCATTCGCGCCACGCTGGTTGAGATGGGCGTACCTATACCTGTGGAATGAGAGAATTCACATTACTTTGTTAAGGAGGATTGGAAGACCATGGAATTTGTCTTTCGACGTTCGTATCGCGGGCCGCTCAAGGCGGTCATCCTTGACTGGGCGGGAACTACGGTGGACTTCGGGAGTTTTGCTCCCACGGGCGTGTTCTTGAAAGTCTTTGAAAAAATGAGCGTGCCTATTACCATCGAACAGGCGCGCGCCCCAATGGGCCTGATGAAAAAAGACCACATTGCCGCCATCACGGCAATCGAAGAAGTGGCCGCCGCATGGCAACGCACACACGGGCGGCCGTGTGGACAGGAAGACATTGACTTCATGTTTGAACAATTTGTGCCTTTGCAGATGCAATGTCTGGCCGAATACGCCGAGCCAATTCCCGGCGCTGTAGAAGCCGTAACTGAGTTCCACGCCAGAGGGTTGAAAGTAGGCTCGACCACCGGCTATACACGAGAAATGATGGAGATTTTGGTACCGGCAGCAGCCGGGCGTGGCTACCAGCCGGATGCGTGGGTCTGTGCTACCGACGTGCCAGCCGGCCGACCGTATCCCTGGATGTGTTACATCAACGCGATTAACCTCCAGGTCTTCCCGATGGAAGCCATTGTCAAAATCGGAGATACCTTGCCAGACATAGAAGAGGGCCTGAACGCCGGCATGTGGACAATCGGCGTAGCGCTCTCAGGCAATCAACTGGGCCTCACCAAAGAACAATTTGACCGCGTACCACCTCAGGAGCTCGAAAGAAAGCGGAAGGCCATATACGCTCAGATGTATCAGGCCGGCGCCCATTTCGTCGTAGATGGCATTTGGGAATGTCTGCCAACTATCGAAGAGATCCAGGCGCGCGTATCAAGGGGCGAGAAACCGTAATTGGTTGGTTGAACCCTGCCTTACGCATCATGGTGAATTAGAGAATTGCCCAGAGTCCTGTAAGTATCACAGCACCCTCTCGAATTTGTGCGCTGGTACATTGTCAAGTAGAATCATGCGGGGTTTAACCAGAATTTGACATTCTGCCAGATTCGTGCTATATTAGCCACAGCAACATAGAAGAAAGACTGCGAACAGGAATAGTAGCCGTCAAGGTGAAGCCCAGAGAGTTGGGGCCCGGTGGAAACCCAATGCTAACACGGACGGTGAATGGGCCTGGGAGTTGCGAGCTGAACCCGCTATGTGACCGAAAGTAGGCGACGCCGGAACGCCCCCGTTATCGGGCTGAGGGTATCGGACACGGGTCCTGTACCCAAAAGAGTGAGGCTGGCTCGACGAAGTATCCGCTATCACGGCGGATTTTTTGTTGGATGGCCTAATCAGGGTGGCACCGCGGGCGATTGTTCTGCGCTCGTCCCTCCAGGGGGACGAGCGTTTTTCTTTTTTCGAGTGCAACATCTGAAAAAGTTCTGTTAACAGAGGAGGGGAAAGATATGAGCAGCAAAAAAGTCATTCTGACCGGCGACCGTCCTACCGGCAAAATGCACCTGGGACACTATGTGGGCAGCCTGGTCAATCGGGTGAGGCTGCAGGACGAGTACGATTGCTACTTCATCATCGCCGATATCCACGTCCTGACCACCAGGCCGGAGAAGGAGCACGTCTTGGAGATGCGCGACAACATCCGCGAGATGGTGTTGGACTACCTGGCCGTCGGCATTGACCCGCAGAAGAGCACCATTTTCGTTCAGTCGGCTGTCAGGGAGACCGCTGAGCTGAACCTGTTGTTCGAGATGCTGGTCACACTGCCGCGATTGGAGCGACTGCCCAGCATCAAGGACATGGCCGCGGCGGCCAACCTGGACGTCTTACCCTTTGGACTGGTGGGCTATCCAGTCCTGCAGGCCGCCGACATCTTGTTGCCGCGCGCCAACCTGGTGCCGGTCGGCAAGGACAACGAGGCGCATGTCGAAATCTCGCGCGAGATTGCCCGCCGGTTCAATCGCCTCTACGACGAAGTGTTTCCGGAGCCGGATGTGATGATCGGCGAGGTGCCCACTTTGGTCGGAACGGATGGCCAGGCCAAGATGAGCAAGTCGCTGAACAACGCCATCTTCCTGTCTGACGACGAGAAGACGGTCCAGCAGAAAGTGGCCGGCATGTACACCGACCCCAAGCGCATCCGCGCCGATATACCCGGCACGGTGGAGGGCAACCCGGTGTTCATCTATCACGACGCCTTCAACCCGGACATCGAAGAGGTGAATGACCTGAAAGCCCGCTACCGTCAGGGCAAGGTGGGCGATGTTGAGGTCAAAAAGAAGCTGGCCCGGGCCATCAACAATTTCCTGGAACCGATCCGCCAGCGTCGCAGCGAGCTGGCGGCGCAGCCTGACCTGGTGGAGCAGGTGCTCTACGAAGGGACGAAACGCGCACAGGCCCGCGCCCG
>DAOTYC010000133.1:0-4460 GCA_034435095.1 Anaerolineae bacterium
CGGACTGAAGACCCACAACAGAAGGTCGCGCTGCTGGCTCAGAGCCGCGACGCCCTGCTCAGGGCGCTCGACATTAACCCGCTCAACACCGATCACAGCGCTAACCTGGCGAGGCTTCATCGCGCCTGGGGAGGGCTCATCACCGAGCCAGCCCAGCGCGTTCGATTGCTGGAAGAATCGTACAAATACTACGGCCAGGCGACTTCACTCAGCCCTAACAACGCCCAGCTTTGGAACGAGTGGGGGCTGGTGGCTTACTTTCTGGGGCGGTATGAAGACGCGGTGGAAAAATTCAAGCGGTCCAATCAGCTTGACCCATTGTTCGTTGATACGTATGTCTTCATGGGCGACGCCTATCAGGCGTTGAACGAGCCGGATGAGGCGCTGCAGGCCCACCTGGAAGCGATCAGGCTTAGGCCGGATAGCCTGTCTGACCCTCGGCTGTTCAGTTTGCCCATCCCTGGTTTCCAGGAACGACGGCTGGACTTCTATGCCAAGGCCGGCAAGTTGGACATGTTGCTCGCCGCCTTAGAGGAAAAACAGGAGGCCTCTACCGCAGCTACAGGGCAAGAAGCCCCTCTTGTGGATTTCGAGAGCAGCAGCGCGTTGGGCAACATCTACTTGCGGCAAGGCCAATTCGACAAGGCCCTGGCGCATTTCAACCAGGCCATCGCTGCGCGGGCCGATGATTTGGGGTCCTGTGTGGCCCGTGGTTATATCTACGCGCAACAGGGCAAATCGGAGGACGCTCTGACCGAGTTTCGACGCTGCGTGCAGCTTGCGCCCAACGATCTCACCAGTCGGCGCAATCTGGGCGGAGTGCTGCGGCAGATGGGACGCAACGAAGAGGCCATCAAGGAGTTCGAGCAGGCAGAGTCACTCGCGCCCAATGACCTGCTGACCATCCAGAACCTGGCTGACCTCTATCGGCTGGCTGGCCGCTTGGACGATTCGCTCAAGAGAATTGAACGCTGGGCCGAGCTGGCGCCGGACGATTACAACAGCCACAAGAACCTGTCGCTGATGTATCGCGACTTGGGACGGGTCGCCGAAGCCATCACACAGGCACAGATGGCCCTGTCGTTGGCACCAGACGATCAGAAGCCGCCGCTGGAATCGTATCTCAGTCAGCTCAAGGAGCAACAGAAAGCGTCGCAGTAAGATGGTCACAACCTGTATGCTCATTTTCGCTGGCGCGCTGGTTCTTGTCGCTGGCGCGACGCCGCTCATGCGCCGATTGGCCCCACGACTGGGCCTGGTAGACCAACCTGACACGCGCAAGGTGCACCTCAATCCCACACCGCTGATGGGCGGCGTGGCGCTATACGCCGGAATCATCCTGGCCCTGCTCATTTTCCAGGAGAGGTACCGCGTCGACCAGGCAGCCAGTATTCTCATCGGCGCGTCCTGGATGAGTTTCTTGGGCGTCCTGGACGACCGATGGGGCTTGCGGCCCATGATCAAGTTGGCCGGACAGGTGATCGCCGCTGTTTTCTTGGTGCTGACCGGTGTGCAGGTGAGCTTTTTGCCCTATGAGGCACTGAACGTCGCTGTGACCATCTTCTGGGTGGTGGGTATCACCAACGCGGTCAATTTGCTGGACAATATGGATGGCCTGTCGAGCGGCGTCGTCGCCACAGCGGCGGCCTACTTCTTGCTGATGGCCATGATGAGCCGGCAATATCTGGTGGGCGCATTGGCCGCAGCCCTGTTAGGCGCGTGTCTTGGCTTCCTTTTGTACAATTTCAATCCTGCCTCCATTTTCATGGGCGACGCCGGCAGCCTGTTCTTAGGCTTCATGCTGGCTGCCGTTGGCCTGAAGCTGCGTTTCCCGGCCCATTCAGCCTTTCTGACCTGGATGGTGCCGGTGATGGCCCTGGGCCTGCCCATTTTGGACACCACGTTGGTGTTCATCTCGCGGCTGCGGCGTGGCGTCAATCCGCTAACGACCCCCGGCAAAGATCACCTGTCCCACCGGCTGGTGGCGATGGGCTTTACGCCGAAAGAGGCAGTACTCATTTTGTACGTCGTTGCTGAAGCGTTTGGCTTGTTGGCTGTGATGTTGACCCTGGCCGATGTCCGTGAGGGCTACATCTTCGGCGGAGCGGTCGCCCTGGTTTGTCTGTACGTGATCTGGCGACTGGAGTTCATGAATCGGCGCCCGCAGGCATGAGCGCAGGGCGCCTGCCCGCGATGCGGAGCGGGAACGGTGGAATGCGCCTGGATGCAGCGGAGGCAAGCCTGCACTCGAGGACAGTCAGCGGAATTTCATTTTGTGGGGAGAAAATGTTATTATAGGAGTGACCATATTATGCGCAGAACAGTACTGTATCTCTCGTTCTCGGCTCTGACCATCATGATCATCATGATCATCATGGCGGCCTGTGGGCCGGCGCCGACCAACGAGCCGACAGCGGCGCCGGGGTCGGAGGCCAGGCCAACGCCGGTGACCGCCGCCAAACCGACTCAGGAACCGGCAGCGCAAGCTGCCCCGACCACAGGAAAAAAGGAGACTCCCGTGACCATCAAACAATGGGCGCAACCGCCCGCCATGATCATCGATCCGAAGAAACACTACACCGCCGTGTTCAAGACGGAGAAAGGCGACATCACTGTCGAGCTGTTCGCCGACAAGGCGCCCAACACCGTGAACAACTTCGTCTTTTTGGCTCGTGAAGGGTTCTATGACAATACCACTTTCCATCGGGTCATACAAGGCTTCATGGCTCAGGGCGGTGACCCCACCGGCACGGGCCGCGGTGGTCCAGGCTACCGGTTCGCCGATGAATTCCACCCCGCGTTGAAGCACGATTCGGCGGGCATCCTCTCGATGGCGAACGCCGGGCCGAACACAAATGGCAGCCAGTTCTTCATCACCTTTGGGCCAACGCCACACCTGGACGGCAAGCACGCCGTATTCGGCAGAGTTGTCAGCGGTATGGACGTGCTTAAGGCCATCCGTTTGCGCGACCCGCAAACCGACCCACGTCCGGGCGACCGCATCGAGACGATTGTCATCGAAGAGAAATAGCAGACAGTTTCCGGACGCCGGCGGCCGGTCTGATGGCCGACTGCCGCGGCTTCATGTTGGAGCACGGCTGTCGCCAGCTCGTGAACCAGTGGTGCGTCTCAACGTGCCGCTGATTTAGAGCCGCTGATCGGCGCGGATGAACGCCTTGGGGGAGCCTGGTTGTTTCGCAGCAGGGAAAGGAGGACAACCATTTGTGAGCAAAGCATCAGGGAGTGAGATGCCCGGTGTAGCTGCGCCGGTAACCCGACGCAGTAGCAAAGGATTTCTGCGGACATACTGGCGACTGTCGTTCATTGCCCTGTCCCTGGGTATCTCAGCGCTGATCGTGCTTTGTCGTGATAGATTGGCCGAATTCGCTGGCCTGGGCTACCCCAGCGTGTTTCTGCTAAGCTTTCTGGGCAACGCAACCATCGTCTTACCCGCGCCAAGCCTGGCCTTCGTCTTCGCTATGGGCGGCGTGCTCAACCCGCTTGGCGTAGGGCTGGTAGCCGGCGTCGGGGAAGCGTTGGGCGAGCTGACCGGTTTCATGGCCGGTTATGGTGGCCGGCCGGTGTTGGAACGCCACGACCTGTATCAGAGATTCCAAAGTTACATGAAACGCTATGGGGTATTTGCAATTCTTGTTCTTTCCGCTTTTCCCAACCCGTTCTTTGACTTGGCCGGAATGGCGGCCGGCGCGCTGCGCGTGCCCGTGTGGCAATTTCTGTTGGCCTGCTGGCTGGGCAAGAGCATGAAGACCGTGGCTGTTGCCTTTCTGGGCGCCAGTTCAGTGCATATTCTGGATGGGTGGTTGTTTTGAGCCTGGCGCGGCGTTTGACTATTTTGATGAATAGTCGTATAATCAGAATTCGTGTGATGGACTTGACCACAGTGCATATTGTGTTATAATATGCTTGGCTGGCGTAATGGGTAGGCCGACGTAGCTCAATCGGCAGAGCAACGGTTTTGTAAACCGTGGGTTGCGGGTTCAAGTCCCACCGTCGGCTCTGAGGTGTCATCTCACGTTGTTGAGTGGTATGGCCTCAGGAATAAATTGTTTTGGCGCAAGCGTGGGCAGGTACCCAAGTGGCCAAAGGGAACTGACTGTAAATCAGCTGGCTCAGCCTTCGGAGGTTCGAATCCTTCCCTGCCCACTTTTTTTCTGAATTGTAGTTATTGCCGGACACGAAGCCCACGTAGCTCAGCAGGTAGAGCACATTCTTGGTAAGAATGTGGTCACCGGTTCAAATCCGGTCGTGGGCTCTACAAATGTTTGTCAGTCTGTTCCAACGCGGAACATAAGTTGCTGCAAGTTTTTTAGGAGGATGATCAGATATGGCGAAGGGACGTTTTGAGCGGACGAAGCCGCATGTGAATGTGGGGACGATAGGGCACATTGATCATGGGAAGACGACCTTAACGGCGGCGATCACGAAAGTATTGGCGATGA
>DAOTYC010000134.1:0-3492 GCA_034435095.1 Anaerolineae bacterium
CGCCCAACATGCACCGGCGTGTACCGCACGCCAAACTCACGCCAGATGACCTCCGCCACCCGTTGCCGCGTCCAAAGGTCGCCCTGAAAACCGTAGGCCTCCGCCCCGCGCGCCAGCAAATCCGGCAGGCGTGCACGCTGCTCTGCGCTCAGCCGAGACTTCGGCCCAGCCGCCTTGCGCCTGTAAAGTGCTGCTACGCCGCCTTCTCGCGCCCGCTTCAACCACTGGCTGACTGCTCCAGGTGTAACCCCCAACGCTTCGGCAATCTTGACCTGCTTCCAGCCAGCCTGATACAACTCCAAGGCCTGTAAGCGTCGGCCTTCCTTCCAATCTTTTGCTTCGTGTGATCGTTTCTCATCCATGCCGCTTATTATACACCATAAGCGGCCAAAACTTAAAAACTTGCGTTCCGGTCAGTAAAAATCTCGGATGCACCCGCTATCGCCGATGACTTGCTTTATAGAGTCACTTGCAGTAAGATTACGGCGCGCGAGTGGTTAAGGGATGAGTGGTTCTGTGAGAAGCCGTCTTTTCCTCACGTTCAATTCAGTGCCTGTACTGGTTTGCTGGGAGTATGGAGTTTGGTCACCAAACTGAGCGTCTACTGTGATAAGGTCATCGAGGCCGGATGGCTGTTTGCCGTTATCCTCGTACCTTTGTTCTTCAACGTGTATTCCAGCCGCGTGTTCGAGCCAGACAAGCTGACTCTCCTCCGGTCAATTGCCTTGATCATGGTTGTGGCCTGGTTAATCAAGGTTTTGGAACGTGTGTCGTGGGGTGAGTCGGGGCAGAGCGACACAGGCACTGCTTCGACGGCAGAGACCGCGGGGCAAGGAAGTTCGTTCCGGCGTTGGCTCGTTGGCACGCCGATGGTCTTGCCGACCTTGTTCATGGTATTGGTGTACATTGTTTCCACGGCCGCTTCAGTTGTTCCCAGTGTCAGCCTGCTTGGTTCATATCAGCGTTTGCAGGGTGCGTACACGACTTTCTCCTATCTCGTTGTCTTCTTCATGATCTTGCAGGGTATGCGCAATCGGGAGCAGTTGGACCGGCTTGTTACGGCTGTCTTGTTGTCCAGTCTCTCGATTTCTCTGTACGGTATGATTCAACATGACAAACTTGACCCTTTGCCTTGGGGTGGCGACGTGACCGAGCGTGTTGCCGCCAACATGGGCAACGCCATTTTCATCGCCGCCTATCTGATCATGGCTATTCCGCTGGCTTTAGGGCGAGTCCTGGAAACGATGGGGCGCATCATCGGTTCTGAACGGTCGGGCAAATCAATTGGCTTTGTGGTACTTTACCTCGTCTTGGTGTTGATCCAGTTGGTGGTCTGGATCAAGTTTGGATTTCTGGCCGGCATTTTCAGTGGCCTGGCGTTGATTCTGGTTGTCATCGTGGCTTCATTGTTTCTCGACCGGCCGGTGGCACAGTTCGCTTTACTGGGTGGGTATTCGTTCATTCTGACCTCGCAGTTGGTCACTCTGCTGTTCTCGCAGAGCCGCGGCCCATGGCTGGGCTTCTTCGCCGGCCTGTACGTGTTCGTGCTGCTGACGCTGACCGCGTTACGCCGCCACGCCGCCGATCAATCTCGGCTGTCCACGTCGGAAGTGGGAAACGCGGTGCTGTTCGCTGCTGTGAGCCCGCTTGTAGCTCTGGCGCCGGCGTATGTCCTCATGGTGGTGTTGGGCAAGGGTATGCGTTGGCTGTGGCTGAGTTGGCTGCTTCAGGCTTCGGTCGGCCTGATGTTTCTGGTCGTCTTGAACAGCCCCAACACGCCCCTGGCGCCGCTACGGTCATTGCCATACGTCGGCCGCCTGGGCGACCTGCTCTCGCAGAGCGGCAGCGGCCAGGTCCGCGTGCTCATTTGGGAGGGCGCGGTGGAGATGCTTTCTCCTCATGAGCCGTTGGATTATCCATCAGGGGCACAAGATTCGCTCAATCCCATACGCCCAGTTATCGGTTACGGGCCGGAGTCGATGTACGTCGCTTACAACCGTTTCTACAAGCCCCAGCTTGCCCAGATAGAGGCGCGCAACGCCTCGCCAGATCGGTCACACAACGAGGCGTTCGATGCGTTGATCACGACTGGCTATTTGGGTTTTTTGGCTTATCTGCTCGTGTTTGGTGGCGTGTTTTACTATGGCCTGAAATGTCTGGGACTGGTCGGCCGCAGGCGCGACCGCTATGTCTACGTGGCTGCCTGGGTCGGCGGTGGAGTGAGCGGCGCGCTGTTGGCCTATCTATTGGATGGCTCGATGCGCTTCTTTGGCGTGGGATTCCCGTTGGGCTGTGTGGCCGGCCTGGCGCTCTATGTCGCCCTTTACGGTCTTGTCCTCTACGACCCTCAATCAAGCGACGGGACAACCGATGCCGGCTCTCGGTTGATCATCCTGGCTCTGCTGGCGGCCGTGGTAGCGCATTATGTGGAAATCCATTTCGGGATTGCCATTGCGGCCACTCGTACCCATTTTTGGGCCTATACCGCGGCCATCGTCGCGGCTGGCTTCCTGTTCGGGTCAGGGCCGGCTCGCCGCTCCACTCAGAGTGACGCCGCTCCTGCGCACGACGAGCGCGGTGAAGCGCTTCAGCCCCCTCGCGCCCCACAGAATGAGAAAGCTGCCAAGAAGGCTCGCGGCAAACCTCCCGGCCAAAAGGCGGCGGCCGAAGCTCGCCTCGCGCCCGCGCCTCTGCCCGCACAGGCAACGGCCTCGCTATCTGTCTATGCCCTGCTGGTCGGTCTGATCCTGGTCACCATGGTTTACAACTTCGTTACTCGCAACTTTGACATACGTGCTGGGAACTACAGCATCTTCTGGCTCTTCGCCGTCACCTGGGTGCTGTCCAGCGTCTTGGTTCTGGCGATGGCTTCCGGTGGGGCCAACGGCGTAAAAGGGGCGAAAGATTGGGCGCGCGGTCTGATCGTCTATCTGGTCATCTCCCTCGGCTGCCTGATCGTGTTTTGGCTGGTCTATTCCTGGCCGCTTCACGCTGAAGTCGCCAAACAGGGCATCGAAGCTGTCATGCAGATTGCCGCGTACGTCAACATGTTGCTCATCGTGTTCTACGTGAGCGTCGGCCTGCTTCTCCTGCTGGTGGCCTGGAGCCTGTATCAGAGCGAACCTGCTGACGGCCCCGCCTGGCAGTTCCGAAACTGGTGGATTTATCCGCCGCTGATTGTCGCCGTGTTGTGGCTCGTCCTGACCAGCAACGTCCAGGTCGTCCTGGCCGACATGGTATACAAACAGGCCTTGCCGTACGACAATCGCCAGGAATATGACGCCAGCATCCCACTGTACCTCAAGGCAGTAGAGCTGGCGCCCAATCAAGATTTCTACTTCCTGTTCCTGGGTCGAGCCTATCTGGAAAAGGCACAGCGGACTGAAGACCCACAACAGAAGGTCGCGCTGCTGGCTCAGAGCCGCGACGCCCTGCTCAGGGCGCTCGACATTAACCCGCTCAACACCGATCACAGCGCTAACCTGGCGAGGC
>DAOTYC010000135.1:0-21312 GCA_034435095.1 Anaerolineae bacterium
GGATATATCCATGCCGTGGCCGACATGACGCTCGCAGAGATAGGAGCGCACATTGTGGGTGGGCTTCACGATGCCGGCCCGAACCGGCTTGAGGCGGCTGGAGAGCGCGGCTTGCCGCAGGTCATCGTGCCGGGGGCCGCCGACACGATCGTTTTGCCGCCCCGCGACCAGATTCCGGACAGATTTCGCCATCGCGTGCTCAACTTTCACAACCCAACCATGACCACGATGCGCACCACACCTGAAGAGAACGTGCGCATAGCCAATTTCATCGCCGACAAGCTGAACAAGGCCAGGGGGCCGGTCACTGTCCTCTTGCCCACGGGCGGGCTCTCGTCCATCGACCGGCCGGGCATGATCTTCTACGACCCTCAGGCCAACGCGGCGCTATTTGATACGCTCAAGCAACAGCTTTCGCCGAGAATCCAGGTGGTCGAGTATCCGCATCACATCGATGACCCGGAGTTCGCCGTCTGTGTCGGGCAATGGGTTGTCCAACTTGTCACCCAGGCAGAGCTATCGGCGCTTAACGGGAACATTTCTTAAAATTCTAGGCTATTGGATAGGTGGGTATCATGAAACAGTATAACCGTCAAGAAATGCTGGGCAGGCTACAAGACAAGCTGGCTACAGGGCGGATTATCGTGGGCGCAGGCGCAGGTACGGGCATTTCAGCCAAGTTCGCCGAGGAAGGCGGTGCCGACCTGCTGTTGGTCTTTAATTCCGGCCGGTATCGGATGCACGGCTTGGGTTCGTTGTCCGGGCTGATGGCTTATGGCGATGCCAACGCCATCGCATTGGAGATGGGCGAACGACAGATTCTTCCCATTGTCAAGGAGATACCCGTCATCTGTTCGGTCAACGGCACAGACCCAACCCGTGTGATGCGGTATTTCCTCAAGAAGGTTGTGGAAACGGGCTTCTCGGGCGTCAACAATTTCCCGACGGTAGGCCTGATTGACGGTAACTTCCGCGCTGCGCTCGAACAGACTGGGATGGGGTTTTACAAAGAAGTGGAGATGATCGGGTTGGCGCATGAAATGGATATTTTCACAATGGCCTACGTCTTTTGTGCCGAAGAGGCACGCCAAATGGCGGCGGTTGGCTGCGACGTGCTCATTGCTCACGTCGGCCTGACCAGCGGCGGCTCCATCGGCGCGCTGCAAACGGTCAGCCTGCGCGAGGCTGCTGCCATCATCCGCGAGATTCGCGAAGCTGCTCTCGAAGTCAACCCCGACATCATCTTGCTGTGCCATGGGGGGCCGATCGCCTTGCCAGAGGATGTGCGAGAGATCCTGAAGCTGGTGCCGGTGCAGGGTTTTGTGGGCGCATCCAGCATCGAACGGCTGCCGGTCGAGAATGGAATTCGTGACGCTGTGGCGGCTTTCGCCGCGATTCCACTGAGAACGTAGCTGGGGTTGCACTATGGCGAGCAAAGACCAACAGGAGCTGATGATTCTGGCCGCCTGGCTATACTACGATGAACAGTTGACGCAAAAGGAAATCGCCGATAAGCTTGGCGTGTCTCGGATCAGCGTGACACGGTTGTTGCAGAGAGCACGTCAAGAGGGCATTGTCGAAATCCGCATGACGAAGCCTCTGCCTGTGCAGTATCAGCTCTCTTTGCAGTTGCAGAAGCGCTATAACCTGAAGAACATCGTCATCGCCAGGAGCTACGATTCAGCGGAAGACACCCTCAATGCCGTGGGAGAAGCGGCGGCGGAATACCTGGTCAGTGTGGTAGCGCCTGGCAGCCGCCTGGGCATCGTCGGTTGGAGCAAGACGCTCAGCTACATGACGCCCTATCTCAAAGGTATGAGCGGCGCCGCCCGGCCCGCAGTCGTCAGCGAACTGGTTGGCTCTTTCGTGGGCAAGGCTGAAACCTACAACGTCAGCCTGCAAGTGGCGGAGGCCCTCGGCGTGCCGATTGACATGTTGCCGGTCCCGGCTATGGTGAGAAGCGAAGCGGCCCGCGATGCCATTCTGGCCGAGCCGGCCATCAGCAACGCACTGAAACACGCGCGCCAGTGTGATGTCATCTTCGTCGGCGTGGGCCATGTCGGGCCGGGCTGGACGATGGTAGTCCGTGGTCACCTGACGGAAGAAGAAGCTGATTATATCCGCAGCAAAGGCGCGGTCGGCGATATAGTGGGCCGCTATTATGATGAATGTGGTCGCCCCGTCTATACCTATTTGGACAGCCGCGTCATTTCGATTAGCTGGGAGGACCTCCGTCGCATTCCCCACATTGTTGCCGTAGCCTGCGGCCCTCACAAAGTGAAACCGATCCTGGGCTTGTTGCGCGGGTCGCTCTGCCATTGCTTGGTGACCGACATTGACACGGCGCAACAGGTTCTGCAGGCCGAGGAAGACCGGGAACGGCAGGGATTGAATCCCTGCCCGGAAACTTCGCCTGG
Source organism: Anaerolineae bacterium (assembly GCA_034435095.1). Lineage (GTDB taxonomy): Bacteria > Chloroflexota > Anaerolineae > DAOTYC01 > DAOTYC01 > DAOTYC01. The sequence goes on from DAOTYC010000135.1 coordinate 2,418, forward strand.
TGCGTAGCCGCTCCGTTCATCCTGTTGTCAACTTAACAAGAATTGTCCTGGTACGTCGTCCTGTGGTATAATAGACAAAGAGGCGGGTTTTGTAGCTTAATTTACACAGGAGAGGCCGTGGAACACACAGAGCACGCGGACAAAAGGCCGGATCGCCGCATTCAGCGCACGCGGGAGCTTTTGCAGCAGGCCATGATCGAACTGGTGGTCGAAAAAGGGTATGAGGCCATTTCCATCCAGGACATCACCGACCGCGCCAACGTGGCCCGCACGACGTTCTACCTCCACTACGCCGACAAGGATGAGCTGCTGTTCAGCAGCGTGCGCGACATGATCGAGGACCTGCTGTCAAGCATGAAGCCTGGCCGCGAGGAGATGCCGACAAGTTTTGAGCATATCGCCCAGCACGCCGCTTTCTACCGCGCCATACTGGGCGAGCAGGGCAGCCCGGCCTTCGTTTCCCGGCTCACTGACTTTGTGGCCGATGTTGTGCGCGAGCGGATGCTCAGTCAGATGGCCATACCGGGTAAAGACCCTCGCCTCCCTCTGGACTTCATGACGCACTACCTGGTCGGAGCGTATGTGGGCGTTGCTACCTGGTGGTTGAACAAAGACATGCCCTATTCCCCCGCGCAGATGGCGCAGATGATCAATGACTTGGCAGATAAGGGTCTGATGTGGGCGTTGGGCGCAGATGAATAGGCGGCCAGCAGCCGGCATGGCCTGCCGAAGGACGATCTAAGCATCATGAGAGAAATGCTCTATGGCCGACACGCGGTGGAAGAATGTCTTCTCGCCGACAGGCGGCAGGTATTCGCCATTTTCACCTCAGAACGAAGCGGCCTCCCCACACAGTCGGCTTTGAAGCAGGCGGCCGAACGCAAGGGTATTCCGGTCCACCATGTGCCTAAGGAGCGTCTGGAACAAATGGTCGGCAAAGTGGGCCACCAGGGCCTCGTGGCCGAAGTCTCTCCCTACCCCTATGTCGAGATGCAGGCTATCTTGCGCGCCTCAGCAGGGGCAGCCTGTCCAATCCTGCTGGTGTTGGACTGCCTGCAAGACCCGCAGAACCTGGGATCTCTCATCCGCAGTGCGGAAGCTGTGGGCGTGGCAGGAGTGATATTGCCGAAGCGCCGCTCAGTGGGCGTCACGCCGGCGGTGGTGAACGCCTCCGCTGGCGCGGTGGAGCACGTCAAAGTGGCATTGGTCACCAATCTGGTCCGCGCGATGGGCGAACTGAAGGATGCTGGCTTCTGGCTTGTCGGCCTGGATGCCGGGCAATCGGCTCAACGCTACGACCAGGCCGACTTGAATCGGCCGATAGGTTTGGTGGTTGGCAGCGAAGGACAGGGGTTAGGCCGTCTGGTCAAGGAGACCTGCGATTACCTGGTCAGGATTCCCATGGCAGGCCGGGTGTCTTCGCTGAACGCCAGCACCGCCGGTTCCATTGTCCTTTACGAAGCATGGCGGCAAAGGTATGGCAACCGTGGCTGAAGCGTCTGGCCCTGGCCGCAAGCACAAGTACCTCGCTGCACAGAGCATCAAACCACGGCGCCTTGCGAGGGGCTGAGCAAGAAGGCCGGTGGCTCAGGGCGCGGCCCTCTGCATTCTAAATGTAAATTTGGTTCCCTTGCCCAACTCTGATTCGACTTCTATGTTTCCCCCGTAGGTCTCAATCAGCCGTTTGGTAATCGAGAGACCTAATCCTGTGCCGCGCGCGCTCATCTGTTTGGCTTCATCTGTACGGTAGAACTCTTCAAAGACCCGAGACAACGCTTCCGACGGGATGCCTATCCCCGTATCCTGCACGCTGCCTACAATGAAACGTTCGTCCGCATTTCTTTCAATCCTGATGTCGATCCGTCCCTTCTCAGGCGTATACTTGATGGCGTTGCTGATCAGGTTAGTCCAAATGAGTTTGAGGTGATCTTCTCGGCCCTGCACCGCAGGCAAATTGGGCTCCACGTAGACCTGAATGGTCTGCGCTTTTTCGTCTGCCTGGCCCTGCATCAGCGCAAGCACCTCCCTCATGGTGGCTTCCATGTCCACTTTCTCGACTTCAATCTGATGGACATCCAGGTCACGGACGCGGGCCATTTGCAGCAGGTCGGCGATCAGTTCCAGTAGTTCCGCGGTCCGATTGCGCGACCGCTGCAACACTTCTTTTTGTTTTTCTTCTTCTATATAACCCTGTAGAATCAGGTCGAGATAGCTCTGGATGGCCGCCACCGGTGCGCGCAATTCGTGAGTGACCGTCAGCAGGAAAAGGGTCTTCGCCTTGTCCAGCTCTTTTAGCTTCTCATTGGCCTGCGCCAGCTCGTCGCTGCGCAATTCGCAGACATTTCGCGCTTCGGCGAGTTCGATTTCCCTTTGGCGCAATTGGCTGGTAATCGAAGAAGCGATATACACAGCGAACGAAAGGGTGCTCGCCAGGGCAAAAATCGCCGCAGCGATGTAGGTCTCACGCCGATAAAGGTCTGGGTCAACGATGCTGACCAGATGGATGTGATGCAGGGCACCGCTGTACTCGCCCAAGGCAATCAAACTGTAAAGCCCAACGGCCAGGGCAGCGTATCCAAAAGAAGCCAGGCGTGAGAGCAAGATACTGGCCAGGATAATATGCAGGACATAGTAAGCAAAAAAGGGGCTCTCTATACCGCCAGAATAGTGCAGCAGCAGAGTCAAGCAGAGCAGGTCAAGAATGATTTGGGCATGAACCAGGACGGTGGCACAGCGGAGCTTCAGGTCTTCCTGGTCCCACACCCGCATCTCGTGGGCGTAGAGGTAGAAGAAAACATTGTAAAGGGCGATAAACCCGTTCAACGCAAACAATTGCGTGAGCGGCAGGACGCCTGGCAGGCGCCAAGAAGCCACGCTGATGGCCACTACAGTGCCAATCACGGCCAACCAGCGCAGCTTCACCAACCACTTGATGCGGTCTATGATTTCGGCTTGCCAGGGCAACTGTCCGCGCATCGGCTTTCAGACCGCGTCTCTTTGCAATGTCACATCAGCCTCGTGTTTGCTCCACGCATCACCCGGGCAAAACGCCACGTACTTTCCGGCGACAGCGCCACTCCGCTCTGGTTCAATCCTAATCTTGCAGGCCATCTAGCCTGCGCCTGATGAATGTAGAGTTCCGCGTTATCTGTATTTCGACCAGCTCCACTACGAATTGTAAGCTCGCCGCTCACCTGCGTAGTGAAGCTGGACAGAACGCTCAGGATTCACCCAGAGCTTTAGCCACCCGAGCCAGCAGGTCGTTCGGGTTCACTGGCTTGGATATCCAGTCGTCTATAGCCACATACCTGTCTGTAGGGAACATGCCCGCATACCGGGTGCTGGGCAGAGAGGATACCATAATGACCGGAATATCCCTCAATTGCGGGTCCTGGTTCATGGCTTCGGTAACGTCCAGGCCGTCCAACACATAAGACATCATCACGTCCAGCAGAACCAGGTCTGGTTTCTGCTTTCTCATCGACTCCAGGGCCTGTTTGCCATTGGACGCCGTGGAAATAGTATACTTGGATTTGAGAATGGAGCGCACAATCTCCACGAAGTCGGGGTCATCGTCTACAACCAGGATTGTTGCCATGACAGGTTCTTCCTCCTTAAGAATTCAAGTAATGGCGTCTGCCCCGGGTGACGGGGAGACGCTTTAACCGATCAATTTGTTCACGGTGCTGATCAATTCTGCCGGCTGCACAGGCTTTGAGAGCCAGGCGTCGACGTGCATATATTCGTCAGTGGGAAACTGGTCGGCATGTTCGCTTTGGGCAATTGAAGATGCCATCACCAGCGGGATTTGTCGCAGCTCTTCATCCTCTCTCATCGCCTGACTGACACTGACCCCGTCCAGAACTGAGGACATCATGATGTCCAACACGACCAGATCAGGGTGCTCGTTGCGCATCCGCAGCAAACCCTGATCGCCGTTGGCCGCGCTGATCACCTCGTACCCCTCTTTCTCCAGGACCGTGCGCGTGATCTCGACAAAGTCAGGGTCGTCGTCAACTACCAGAATTAAGCCTTTGCTCGCCATAGTGGACCTCCTTGTACGTTCGCGTTTTTGGTGAGGGATGATCGGTCATCTGCACAGACTTTCTGGGTTGATTATATCATTGACTCTGGCGAAGTGTCAAGGCGACTCAGGAATAGAGCAATCCCTCCTCCTGGGCAGCCATGTCCAGGTGCAGCGTCAGGATGCGCTCGACCGGGACTACCGGCTCGCGAGCCGTCTGGCGGAGGTCCATTGTCTTAATATAGCGCCGACACTTGGGACACACGTACAGCCGATAACATGCCTCTTCGTTGGTGTAATACACGATTCCTTCGTCGTTTTCGCAAAAAGGGCAGGTCGTCCTGCGATAGGGCCAAAGGCTGTAGCATCGCGGACAGAACAGACTGCGCCCGCCGTCCTCTTTCGACAACAAGGCAAAGCCCGGTTTCCCGCCGCAAGTAGGGCAGACATTGCGCCGCCATTCAGCCAGATTCAGGCCCGGCAGCAACAGTTCTGCGGCCAGTTGGAGATATGATGACAGCGCGAACCCCACGGCGATGTTGATGAGCACAATTGGCTGCCCATCGCTGATCACCGGTTCTCCGCTTTCAAACCAGTGGCGGGCGATGTCGGTCAACGCCGCGGGCTCCACAGGCTGGGAGGGTAGCTCCCAGCCTGGACTGTTCTCCAGGATGAGGAGAGTCATTTGCCTGACCAGCTTGACGAATCGTCCCGACGTCACGGGCAGTTGGTCGAAGTCCAGCAGCACCCTCCCCATTGATAGCCTCTGGCGGTGCTCAACGCCTGGCGCAACGTGCCAGACCCGACCGATCTCAGCTTTAGCCTCACACTGGGTTTGATAGACCAGGCGATAGAAATCCAACAGCGGCGCCAGTTCAGCGTGTTCGTCTTTAGCTGAGGCGAACGCTGCCAGTATTTTTTCATCCGCCTCGCAGTATGCCATGATTAGCCCCCTTCAGTCTGTCCTGGCGCGAACGGGCGAGCTTGATATGCCATGCGCGCCGCCCGGGCATCGGGAGAGCAGGCAAAGTGCCCGCGCTCCCGATCTCAAACAGAACGATCTCTGTCACACACGACTCGTTTGCCCGATGTTTCTGCCAGTCGCGTCCCGTCTAGCCCCCGTGCCCGCCAGCTTCACTGGCTGCCGCCTTCTTTCTCTCCTCGTACAGCTTACGGGCACGCTCCTCACCATAGTACCAGGCAGAGTGATGCTCACGCGCATACGATTCGGAGATCATCCCGAACCTCATGCTGACCAGGCTTTGCCACATCAGTGGGTGGGCGACGGCCAGGTAGAAGTGAATGATAAACATATTCACCGTGGCGATCATGGCCAGGTCATGGATGATGACCATCGCGCGGAAGAGTTCGGGCGGCACAATGCCCTTGCCAAACCACATCACGAGGCCGGTGATGCTGAACACAATGGTGCCAGTCACCAACACGATGACGTTGAGTTTCTCGCCGGTGTTAAAGCGGCCCTGCGGGGGCATGTCGCGGTGCTTCCCCAGCAAGTAGTAGGGCACAGCCGCTTTGACCCATTCTATGTCGTAGCGGCTGAACCGCAGGTCGCGCAGCGTGTTCAGCAGCCGGCGCGGGCGGAAGAGCGCGTACAGGATGGGCACGGCAATAAAGAACACTGCCGCGATACGGTGGATCAAACGGATGAGCTGGCCTGCCTCTCCCTGCGCCAGTGGCGCCAGGAATGGTATGAAGAGCACCATGCCGGTGATGACCAGCGGGAAAAAGGCTGCCGTATGAGCCCAGTGCAGGAATCGCTCCATCCCATCGTAGCGCGGAATCCAGCGGATGGTGATCATTGACCCTGAGTCTTTTAGTTTGAGGCTCATTCTACTTCCTCCATTCGTATGTTGCGGCGGGCTATGATCCAGGCGATAGCGACGCCAAGCAAGCCGACTCCAAACGATATGCCGGCCACAGGCTGGACAATCTCCTGCCATATACGGGCCACCTCGTAGGTTGGGTTCTCGGGCAAGCCGTAGACCGATGGAGCCTCGGCGAGCACGTAGAGCTGACCCAACCCACCCAGGATGCTTGCACCGTACAGGTTGGCATTGGGAAAGCGGGCCTTCGCCGCCTCAACGCGCGCCTGGCCTAAGGCGACCATATCATCCCAGTCGCCATACGACAGGGCGCCGGCGGTGCAGGTCTGGACACAGGCGGGCAGGCTGCCGTTAGAGGTCCTGTCCTGGCAGAAGTTGCACTTGCTCGACTTGCCCTCGCCTGTCACCACGTTGCTCTCCAGTTTGGGGATGTGGAAGGGACAAAACTGGGAGCAATAACCGCAGCCGTTGCACAGCTCCGGCTCGAAGGTCACGATGTCGGTCACCGGGTCGTGTTTCAGTGCCCTGGTCGGACAGACCTCGACGCACGCCGCATTGTGGCAATGGAAGCAGCCGCGTTTCAGGAATAGCCACTCGAAATTGCCATTGTTTTGGTGTTCCTGGAACGAAATGAAAGTCCAGGTCTGTGGCGATAGCGCCGGTGGATTCTGATATGAACCGGTGTTGCGGGTTTTAGAATATTGTATGCCCTCGCGGTCGTTCCACTGCTTGCAAGCCACCTGGCAGCCGCGACACGCTGTGCACCGGGTCGAATCGTAAAGCATGGCTTTCTTGTTCATTCTTACACCGCCTTTCGCAGGTTCACGAGAAACGCCTTGTATTCCGGGATCATGGTGTTTCCATCGCCGATGTGAGGCGTCAGGTCGTTTGCACAGTCGCCGGTGGCGAGGCCCGCCCAGCCATAATGCCATGGCATACCGACGTGATGTATTTGCTTACCATCAATCGTCAACGGCTTGAACCGCCCCGTGACCAGCGCCACGGCCTTGATTTTGCCTCTCGCGCTCTCGATTTCTACCATCTCGCCGTTCTTGATCCCCTTCTCCTCAGCCAGCTCTTGGCTGATTTCCACGAACATATTGGGCTGCATTTCGGCCAGCCAGCCCAGCCAGCGCGACATGCCGCCAGCCTGCCAGTGCTCCACCAAGCGATAGGTCGTGGCGACGATGGGGAATTTGTCTGGTGTACCGAGAGCGTCCCCAATTGATTTGTCCTTGTCGGTGTCCCAGACCTTGACGACAGGGTTCAGTTGCACTGAGGACAGCAGGTTCTGCACCGGGCTTTCGGCGGGCTCGTAGTGCTCTGGGAACGGGCCCTCGTTCAGGCTGCCAAAGAAGGATGCTTTGCCGATAACCGTCATAATGAACGCATCATCCCCGCCTGGGCCGTCGGGCGCAACCGTTTTGCCAAAGTCCGGGACATCATAACCCGTCCAGACCCCTTTTTCCGCGTCCCACCAGATGAGGGCTTTGTCGGGCGACCAGGGCTTGCCGGCCGGGTCAGCTGAACAGCGATTGTAGATGATGTGCCGGTTGAGCGGCCAGGTGTAGCCCCAGTAAGGGTAGATGCCCAGCCCGCCTGGGTCCTTTGTGCCGCGACGCTTGGAGGCCGGCAGAGTGTGGCCCTCGCCATCATCCATCTCTACGAAATAGCCAGTGTAGATCCAGCAGCCGCAGGCAGTGCTGCCGTCGTCGGCCAGGTTGGCGAAGGAAGAGATCAGCTTGCCGGCTGTCCCGACGACCTTGCCTTCCTGGTCAAGCACATCCCGCGTCCAATACCCGTTGATCTCTTTGGCGATCAGGTTGATATCAGGCTCATCCCCGTAGTTCCAGTTGAGGTCGAGGATAGGACGGTCTTTGGGGTCTGTGCTGCCTTCGTAAGCCTTTTTGATGGCTTTGTAAATCTTGTCGAAAATCCAGATATCCGGCTTCGCCTCGCCGGGCGCTTTGGCGACGCGCGGTCGCCACTGGATGCAGCGGCCGCTGGTCACGATGCTGCCTTCTTTCTCCATCGCATCGGCTGCCGGCAGGGCGAATACTTCAGTTTTGATTGTCTTGGGATCAACGCCCGGCGCTTTCCAGAAGCTGACCGTCTCGGTGTCAATGATCTCCTGGATGACCATCCATTCCAGGTTCTCGAGCGCTTTGCGCTCCAGGCGGCCGTTGGGACCTGAAACGGCCGGGTTCTGGCCCATGATCCACAGGCCTTTGATCTCCCCTTTGTACATGTCTTCGAAGATCGAGATCCAGGAATAGTTTTTCCTGATTTTGGGGAGATAGTCAAAAGCGAAATCGTTCTCCGGCGTAGCGGCGTCGCCCCACCAGGCCTTGAGCAGGCTAACCAGGAACTTCGGCTTATTCTTCCAGTAGCCCGACTTGGGCGTTTCCTTTTCCAGATAATCGGCCAGGGTAGGATGCTTGGCTGCATCAGGGGTGTTCATATAGGCGGGAATGATGTGGAACAACAGAGCCATGTCCGTTGAGCCTTGTACATTCGACTCGCCGCGCATAGCGTTCACCCCGCCGCCGGGCAGGCCAATATTGCCCAGCAGCAGTTGGAGCATGGCCATGGCGCGGACGTTCTGCGACCCGACGGTGTGTTGCGTCTGCCCCATGGCGTAGAGGATAGTACCCGATTTGCCCGGTTGGCCGGTAGCCGCGAACGTCTCAGCGACACGGAGGAATTGATCTTTGGGACATCCGGTGACTTTCTCGACCATTTCCACCGTGTAGCGGGCATAATGCTTCTTGAGGAGCTGGAACACGCAACGCGGATCTTGGAGGGTCATGTCGCGCAGGGGATTGCCTTCGGCATCCTTCTCAAAAGCCCAGCTCGTCTTGTCGTAAGCGCGTTTGTCCGGGTTGTAGCCCGAGAACAGCCCGTCCAGTTCATCCGCTCCCTTGAAGTCTTTGCTGACGATGAAACTGGCGTCGGTGTAATGCTTGACATACTCTTCGTGGTAGAGCTTGTTCTCCAGCACGTAGTTGATCATCCCGCCCAGGAATGCGATGTCCGTACCAGGGCGGAGCGGCGCGTACACATCGGCGCGGGCGGCGGTGCGGGTGAAGCGCGGATCCACGACGACCAATTTGGCGCCGCGCTCTTCTTGGGCCCGCGTGACCCAATTCATCGACGCCGGATGGTTCTCGGCGGGGTTGGCGCCGATGACGAAGATGCAATCGGAGTTCTTGAGGTCAATCCAGTGGTTGGTCATGGCCCCGCGGCCATACGTGTTAGCTAGACCGGGAACTGTGGAGGAGTGGCAGAGTCGCGCCTGGTGGTCAATGCGCACCAGGCCCAACGCCCTCATCAGTTTGCCGGCAATATAGCAGTCCTCATTATTATTGGCCGCGCCGCCTAAGTAGGCGATGGCCTCCGTGCGGTTGACCGTGACCCCATTCTCATCTTTTACGGTGAACGTAGCATCGCGCGTGGCCTTGACCCGGTCGGCAATTTGGGCGATGGCCCAATCCCAGTCTTTCTCCTCCCATTGGGTGCTGTAGGGCGCGCGATACAACACCTTGCTGAGACGATTGGGGCTGGTCGAAAGCTGCCTGACCGAAATGGACTTGGGGTCCAAAGCGCCGCGGTTCGTGATGTGGTCTGGGTCGCCCTCTACGTTGCTGATGTGTCCCGTCTCGTCTGTGGCAATAACCAGGCCACAGCCCACAGAACAATAGGGACAGATGGTGTGACTTTCCCCAATTGGCTTATGCAGGGGGAATACTCGCCTTTCTGCCGCTGCCGCCGAAAAGTCCGGCGGTATCAGCAGCCCCCCTGTTGTGGCCCCTGCCAGCTTGAGGAACCCTCTCCGGCTCAACTTTGTGACAGACACTAGGCACCTCCTCAATCTGATTCTTGTGACAATACGCTTGGAAATAAGAGAGCGTTGTTCACGAAATCACAATATCATTTCCCATTATAAGTGTTAAAAGGAGCATTGAAAATAGGCAATTGTCCGTATTGATATAGGATAAGCACCTTATTTTGTGGGGACAAACACCTTATCTAGGGGTTATCTCTGAGGTGCACCAGGCCCTTGCGGATGGCATACTTGATCAATTCCGTCCGATTATGCAGGCTTAACTTCTGCATGATGTTGGTGCGGTGCACGTCGACGGTCTTGGGGCTGACATTCAGCATTTGGGCAATCTCGCGATTGGTGTACCCTTCTGCTATCAGGATGAGGACTTCCCGTTCGCGGTCGGTGAGCGGGGTGAGGGTGTCCTCGCTGCCGCTTGGCGGCCGGCTGCCGACATACGCCTCGATCACCGTGCGGGCGACGCCGGGGTCCAGGATGGACTGACCGCTGTAAACCGTGCGGATGGCGGCGACCAGTTCCTGGCCCGCGCTCTTCTTGAGGACATAGCCATCCGCGCCAGCTTCCAAAATGGGCAGGACATATTCCCTGTGGTCGTATTGGGTCAAAATCAATACCTGGCAGGCCGGATGGAGCTTCTTGATTCGTCGCGTGGCCTCCAGGCCGTTCATTTTGGGCATCGCAATGTCCATCACCACGACATCGGGCAGCAGTTCGCGGGCCAGCTCGATGGCGGTCAGGCCATTGTCTGCTTCGCCCACCACCTCAATATCACTGTGGCTCTCCAGCAGGATGCGCAGGCCTTCGCGCAACATGGCGTGGTCGTCTACCAACAGAACCCGGATGGTCATGGCGCGCTCTTCTGATCATCAACGTCATACAGCGGGAGATATATGCGGATTTGAGTCCCTTGATATGGGGCAGATTGCATTTCGAGCTGGCCGCCAACCAGAGACAGTCGCTCCTTCATGCCCAACAGGCCGAGGCCACGTCGCTCGCCCATGCGCCCGAACGATTCGTGGACGTTGAAACCGATGCCGTCGTCTTCGATGCGGACGATGACTTTGGAGCTCAAGAAATGGATGGAGATGCGGACATGCTGAGCATCCGCATGTTGCAGGATGTTGTTCAGTGCTTCCTGGATCACGCGGAACAGGGCGATTTCCTGCTCGTCCGAAAGGCCTGCCTCGTCGCCGGTCACCTCGAAATGGACTTTGACGCCTGCCGCTTCCAGGCGCGAGTTGGCGTACCATCTCAGCGCCGGAACCAGCCCCAAATCATCCAGTGGGCCGGGCCGCAGGTCGAGGATAATCCGCTGCACCTCGTCAATGATATGCCCTACACCAGCCTTGAGCCGCCTCAGCGCAGCGCGCGCGTCGCCCAGGTCGGCAGGCAACCTTTCCATCAGCCTGTCGGCGTCGAGGACCAGCACGGTCAAAGCCTGGTTGATGTCATCATGCAGCTCACGCGCCACTCGCTTTCGTTCTTCCTCTTGAGCATGGATGACATGGGCCAGCAGCCGCGAACGTTCCATCTCACGTTGCTGTAACTCCTCATAAAGGCGGGCGTTCTCTATCGCCAGTGCGAGCTGGGCGCCAGCCGCAATCAACCAATCCTGTTCTTGCTCAGTAAAACGGATATCCGGTCGCCTGCTGGCTGCCCAGACAGTGCCGATGACCTGATTGTTCGATATAAGGGGCACAACCAGCATGGCGCGCAGGTTCTCTCGGTTGAGCAGATGCCGCGTGAGGCGTGGGTCGTTGCGGACATCCTCGATAATCAAGGGATGACCAGACTGTACGACACGGCCCGAGAAGCCTTCGCCCAGCTTTAGATAGTCTATATCCTGGACGACTTCCCAGGTGATAGAGCGATAGGCCTTGAGGCGAAGGACGGGCTCGCCGTTTTGCCCCTCCAGTAAGTAAACGCCACCGGCGTCAGCGTGCAGGGTATTCAGAACTACATCTAATGTGGTATTGAGTACCTCGTTCAGGCTCAATGTCCGGCTGCTGACCAGCCCGGCGAAGTGCAGGTCCGACAGATAACGGAGACGCTGTTGGAAATCCGCCTTCAATCGGCTGATTTCGGTGACATCGCGCCAGATTTCTACCACGCCGTTCGGTTGCCCGTTGGCATCAAACACGGGGATAGCCAGAACCTCGTAGAGGGCCGAATCATCACCGACCTTTCTGTGGTACTCCACTCGCGCGGGACAGTGGCCGGCGAGGGCGCGCAGGGCTGGACATTCCTCTTCGTTCATTGCTTCGGACCCAGGCCAGCAAGACAGTACTTCATGGCACAGACGTCCCGTCATCAGAGAGCAACCTGCGGTCAACTTGCCGGCGAGGGGCGCGTTGTACCAGATGACGCGACGTTCACAATCCATGAAAACGGCGCCATCTTCCAGGTTTTCGATAAAAGCCCACAGCTCATCGCCCATAGGCCATCCTGTCTCGCTGACAAAAACACCATCCTGGTGACTGAAAAAAGGTCTACAATTTCCTATTCTATCAGTTGGGACAAAGGGATGTCAAATGTTCTGTGTTGAGAATGGATTGCACGCCATCAGTCGTATCGCATGTGCAGTTTACGACAAAATTCAAAGCAGGTCAACCGTGGCGAGGATCAGGTCCTGTACGGATGGGAAGGCGAAGTCGCCTAATTTGGGACTTCATGCTATAATAGCTCGCATGGACAGAGAAGCATTTGTCGAACTGGTGCTCGATGCGTTCGATGCCCTGCCGGAGCAGTTTCGCGAAAGGCTGCAAAATGTGGAGATCGTCGTCGAAGACTGGCCGGACTTCGAAACGCTGAGACTGGCCGGGGTGCGCAACCGCGCCGGCCTGCTTGGCTTCTACCACGGCATCCCACTGCCGGAGCGCACGCAGGGATACAATATGGTCGCGCCGGACAAGATCAGCATCTACCGCCGGCCGATTTTGATGCAGTCCAGAAATCTCAGAGAGGTGCGTGAGACCATCACGCGTGTGCTCTATCATGAGATTGCCCACTATTTCGGCATTGACGATGAGCGATTGCGCGAGATTGGCGCCTACTGAGCATCGCCTGCCAACATGGTCAACAACTTTCAGAGAGGGGGAGAGGTTTCAATGACGATTCATTTCGGTACAGATGGTTGGCGCGCGGTCATCAGTGAGGACTTCACCTTTGCCAACGTGCGCCATGTGGCGCAAGCCATAGCGGACAGCGACCCACATTACCGGGAAGGAGGAATGGTCATTGGCTTCGATACGCGCTTCCTATCCGACCGGTACGCCATCGAAGTGGCCCGCGTTTTGGCCGCTAACGACATTCCTGTCTATCTCGCCACTGCCGATTCCCCAACGCCGGTGATCTCTTATGCCATCAAGGACCTGGGAGCGGCTGGCGGAGTCATGATTACGGCCAGCCACAATCCGCCTCGCTACAACGGCATCAAGCTCAAGACCGAGCACGGCAGCGGGGCCTCTCCGGCGCAGTGTCGCAAAGTGGAAGAGCATCTACACCATAATCTGACCAGCAGCCGTGAGCCCGCCCTGATTGGCTATGAACAGGCGTTGGCGGAAAAACGCATCGTCCGCTTCGACCCCCTGCCGGCCTACGCCCGTCATGTGGCGACTTTGATTGACCTGGAGGTCATCCGCCGCAGCGAGCTGGGCATTATCGTGGACTCGATGTATGGCGCCGGGCGGGGGATCATTGATTACATCCTCGGCCCGCGGGGGCGATTCCGTCTGCGCTCCATCCGCGGCGAGATGAACCCGGGCTTTGGAGGGATACATCCCGAACCTATTGCCCGCCATCTTGGCGTGCTGCGTGAGGAACTTTACAACAATCGCTGGGATATAGGCCTGGCGACCGATGGGGACGCCGACCGCATCGGCGCGATGACGGCTGAGGGAGAGTTCGTTGACCCTCATCACATCTTCGCCCTGAGCCTGAGGTACCTGGTGGAGAAAAGGAAGCTGCGCGGCGACGTGGTCAAGACAGTCTCCACGACCCAAATGATCAACCGGCTTTGCGACAGGTATGGCCTGGAATGTCTGGAAACGCCGGTTGGCTTCAACCACATCGGCGACCTGATGTTGACGCGCGATGTGCTTATCGGCGGCGAAGAAAGCGGCGGCATCAGCATTAAAGGTCACATTCCTGAGGGGGACGGCATCTTAGTGGGGCTGCTTCTCCTGGAAATTGTGGCTGAATCTGGCGAGTCGCTGACCGACAATCTGAATTCCTTGCATGAGGAACTCGGACGACTGTATTACGAACGGCGCGATTTCCCGGTACAGGGCTACAACAAGGCGGAAATGGTTGAAAAACTGAAATCTTGCGCCCCAGACCAGGTCGCCGGCATCCCACTGCACGAAGTCCACGACCGAGACGGCGTCAAGTATCTCTTTGCCGACGGCGCGTGGGTTCTGATGCGGCCTTCCGGCACAGAGCCTGTGCTGCGTGTCTACGCTGAAGCCCCCGATCGGGCGCAACTGAAGGCCCTGTTGGAACTGGGGCAGAACGTGTGCGCCCTGTAGGGCATATTGCGCTGGCGAGTTTTCACACGGCCCGAGCCGTACCGCTGATTTGTGAAGAATCAGTACGCCAAAATGCCTACTCCGAGGGAACGACAATACGCGATAACTCTACAGAACAATAGGCATAGCCCCCCATGCCAATTCCCCAAAGGCTGTGTATAATATCAAATAGAGAGTATGTAACCCACAGTGCTTGTGCATAGGGGGAAAGGGTAATGAAATCTAGACAGCTCAGCTTAATCTTGCTCGGTATAATCCTGTCCGGGTTCTTCTGCCTCATTGTGTTAGGCGCCACGCTTTTCGTGGTCAATCAGGGCCGGGCGAGGGTAGTGCCCACTGACCAGCCCAATCCAGTCACCGATGCGACGATCTCGCTTGACCCCGACTCTGGCTATTCGGGGACTTTGGTGCGCGTCTCCGGCCAGAATTGGCAGCCCGGCGAGGTGGTCTTCATTCGCCTGCGCACTGCTGCCGGCGAGACTGACGAAAACTATGCTTATGCCGGTGCGGTGGTTGACGAGCAGGGACGCTTTGAGAGCTCGTTCAACTTCCCGTATGAGCCCCGTTGGCTGGAGGGCGAGTCGGTTTATATCGTGGCCCGCGCTGAAGCCTCCGGCATACAGGCCGAGGCTCTTTTCAAGCTGGTCCGTCCCGCCGAGGCGCTCGTTGCGCCTACGGCCACGCCCGCGCCGGCAACGGTGACCCCTCAGCCGCCCGGTGCGATTTCTGGTACGATCCGAGATCAGCGCACCGGTCAGCCCATCGCCGGAGCGAAGGTCACAGTTGGCGACAAAACCGTACAGACCGACGCGAGCGGGCGATACACCCTCACCGGTATACCACCGGGAAGCTATGCTGTCCAGGCCCAGTCTCCCAATCACGACGCTGCGTCGTCGCCAGTGGTGTCAATCGGCCCGGGCCAGACCCAACAGGTGGATGTGCCGCTTCTGCCCCGAGGCCAGATGCCGACCAATATAGACCCAATGACCCGTAACCAGGTCGAGCCCAAGGGGGCGTACACCGTGCAGGACGCCATCCGGCTGGCCCGCGAACAGAACATGCAGGGCGATGTGCAAAGCACCAGCGAGACCAAGCTGCAGGGCGAGTACCTGGTCAACTACAAACTGCATGGCAAACTGTATTCCACCAAGGCCCAACTCAACCATGATGCGTGGCAAATCGTCACGACAGATGGCCGCTACTGGTATATCGTGAAGGTGTGCGGCAACCTGGCCCTGCCGCCGGTGCTGTATCCACCCCCGCCGCCGCCCTTGCCGCCGCCGCCACCTCCGCCGATGTCCTTCCCGAACTGGAAAGGGGAGTATTTCAACAATAAAGCCCTTTATGGCAGCCCTATATTCTTGAGAAATGATGTGGCTATTGATTTCGATTGGGGGTACGGCGCGCCTGCGCCCTATCTGCCGGCCGACAACTTCTCGGTGCGCTGGACGCGCATCCAGTTCTTCGAGGGTGGGAACTATCGCTTCTATGCTCGCGTTGATGATGGCGTGCGCGTCTGGGTGGACAATCAGCTCATCATCAATCAGTGGCACGATTCCGGGCCGGTCACGTATGTCGCCGATATGTATATCCTGCCGGGCAACCACAGCCTGCGCGTCGAGTACTACGAGCATGTCGGCTGGGCGATGTGCCAGTTCCGCTGGGAACGGTGGCATCAATACTATCCTGACTGGAAAGGCGAGTATTACAACAATCCTGACCTGTATGGCCCACCTGTCTTGGTGAGGAACGACCCATGGATTGACTTCAACTGGGGCTACGGCTCACCGGCGCCGAACATCCCACCTGATTACTTCTCAGTGCGATGGACGCGGCGATTGGGATTCAGCGCGGGGAACTACAGGTTCTCCGTTCGGATGGATGACGGCGCGCGCCTCTGGCTGGATGGGCAACTGCTCATTGACCAGTGGTATGAAGGCAGTGCCAGGACCTTCACCGTGGACCGCTATGTCAGCAGCGGCGACCACGAGCTGCGCCTCGAATACTTTGACCGGGCCGGCCCGGCCGAGGTCCGCCTGTGGTGGGAGCGGGCACAGCCCACCTTCCCAGACTGGAAAGGCCGCTACTACAACAACCGGTATCTGGACGGCAACCCGGTCATGGTGCGCAATGACCCGAGCATCAACTTTTATTGGGGTTCTGGTTCGCCTGGCCCCGGTGTGCCGCCAGACAACTTCTCCGTATGGTGGAGCCGCAAGCAGCATTTCAATCACTCCAGGACCTATCGCTTCTACGCCACGGTAGACGATGGAGTACGTATGTGGGTTGACGGCAACTTGGTCATTGATGAGTGGCGGAACGGCCCGGAGCGCACAGTCCACGGCGACATGTATCTCGACAGCGGCCACCACGATTTGGATGTGGAATACTACGATGCCGGCGGCAACGCCACTATCCGCATCTGGTGGGAAGAGATTGGGGCTACCAGAACGCCAACGCCCACACGGACTCCGACGCCTACTTTCACGCCGACTACTACGCCTGGCCCGGCCCCTACCATCTCGCTGACCCCGCCGGCAGGCCCTATAGGTACGTCAATCACCGTGCAGGGGCAAAACTGGCCCATAGGCGCAACCGTATTTCTGACATTGGCCGATCCGGCGTCAATGACCGCCCTCGACCAGCAGGGGGCCGCGCAGATGGCGCAGAAATCCAAGGCGCTCACGGCTGGCTATGTCGTTGATGAAAACGGCCGCTTTACGGGCAGCATTACTTTGCCCGCCGGCGAGGGATGGGAAGGCAAGCCGGCCGCCCTGGTCGTCGCTTACACCAGCGATTTCGCCCATGCTGCCGCCGCTCGCTTCACCATTTCGGCGTCTCCTCTCATTCAACTTGAGCCGACCAGCGGCCCTGTGGGGACGACTATCACCGTCAGGGGCTACTACTGGCCGGATGGAGTTAGCATCGTTCTCACGTTAGCCAGAAGCGGCATGGCATTGTCGCTTAAGACACGGGAGGGCGCGGAGACGACCGCGATCACACCTGTGGATGGCTATTTTGAGACAACTATCGAATTGCCTGCCGGAGAGGGTTGGGAAAGCGAAACAGAAGCGATCGTGGTGGCTTACACCACCGACTTCCATGTGTCGGCAGTGGCCCATTTCACGATTACCCCGGCGCCAGAACCAACGGCGGAAACAATGGTCCCGCTCATTGACCTGTCCGTTGAGCAGGCTCTGCCTGGTGAAATCGTCGAAGTCGCCGGCTCCAACTGGCCGCCCGGCGCGACCGTCTACTTCACCTGGGCGCAAGGTGGCGTATTGGCCAAAAGCCAGCCTGCCCCCGACATGACATTGGTTGTCGCGGATCAGGCGGGCAAATTTGTCGTGTCCATAGAAGCGCCAGGTGGCGCGCCTGAGGAAGGGAGCGAAGAGGTCGCGCTGGTTGCATTCACCGCTGATTACAAGCGCACGGCCACCGCACCGCTTACAATTGTCGCACCGTCGCCGACCCCTATCCCAACCGAGGCGCCAACAGCCGAGCCTTCAGAAGGACCAACAGGACAACCCACATCTGAGCCGACGGCCGAACCGACCGGGACCTCCACAGCGACGGCCCAGCCGCCGGGCCCACCGAGCCTGACCGTTGAGCCTGGGCAGGTCGCACCAGGTGGCGCGCTGTCTATTTCCGGCGCGAACTGGCCACCCGGCAGTCTGGTTCTGTTCTCGGTGGTCAAAGTGCCTCAGCCCGGCGTGCAGGCCGTTTCGGTTGACCCCAATGCCGCGCTGGGCAGCGCCACCGCGGACGACACTGGCGCGTTGCAGGCGCAAATTGTGCTCCCGACCAGTCAGGGTTGGGAGAACGAAGCCTCTGCCCTGGTGGTTGGTTTCATGGCAGACTACCAGGTCAGCACGGCAACGAGTTTTGACATCTTGCCCGTGGCGCCAACGGTAGAGGTCGTTCCGACCAGCACGCCTGTACCGACTGGGGAGCCACCTACCGAGACGCCGTTGTCGCCAACAGAAGAAGCGACGCCAAGCCCGACGCCGACGCCAACTGACACGCCATTGCCACCAACGGAAGAAGCGACGCCAAGCCCAACGCCAATACCTGCTGACACACCTGCGTCAACGCCCACAGAGACCCCGGTCCCGACGGCGACTCCTACCCCGTTGCCACCTGGCTTGAGCGTAACCCCAGCCCAGGGCAGTGCAGGCACTACGGTGGTGCTGCAAGGGGTCAACTGGCCGGTCGGACAACCCATCTACATTGCTCTGGCAGAGGCAAGTCAGGCCCAGACACCCTTGACCGCATTGCCCCAGAATGTGGTGGGTCAGGTTCAGGCAGGTGCAAACGGTGGTTTTGTGGTACAGCTCACCATACCGGAGGGCATCGAAGGAGCAACCGAGATACTGATACTGGCCTATACGCTTGACCAGCAGTCTGTCGCTGCCGTGCCCTTTGGTCTCATCCCTACGCCAACGCCCACGGCAGAGCCGACCGACACGCCGACGCCGACGGACACGCCGTGGCCGACACCGACGGATACGCCCTGGCCGACGCCGACCGACACGCCATGGCCGACGCCAACCGACACGCCGTGGCCGACGCCGACGGATACGCCGTGGCCGACGCCGACGGACACGCCGTGGCCGACACCGACGGATACGCCCTGTCTCTTATACACATCTCCGAA
>DAOTYC010000136.1:0-10449 GCA_034435095.1 Anaerolineae bacterium
GGCCGGTCGAGAGGCTGGCCCCCACTTTTTTCCCACAGGAGGACCGACATGAAGACGCGGCGACGCATCCGCATACAGGAGACCGGCAACCGCTACCGCATTCGGCAGGGGGAGATCGAGCAGAGCATCCCCGAGCTGCGCTTGCGCGGCAAGTGGCTGAACCAGGCTGGCTTCTACGCCAACCAGACGGCCGAGGTCATCGTACACGACAACCAGTTGATCATCACCATTGAGAAAGGAGACGACAGATGAACGAGTACACCTATGACTACTACATCGTAGAAATTCCAGAGGATGCGGGCGATATCGAAGAACGCGCCAACCTGGCGGTTGAGATCGCTGCCCAAAGAGCACGCCTCCACCCCATACCCGCGGAGTGGGCCGCCAGGGTCCTGGACAACGGACGAATATGGCTGCGGCGCAGACGAGACCGGGGCGTCCGAAGGACACACCATCACGTCATACAGGGGATGCAGGGCGGCTACCTGCCCGACCTGAACTGGCCGCTGCGGACCAGGAAACAAGCTGAGCGGGCGGCGGCTGAGCTGGCCCGCCAGTGGAAAGAAGAGTGGGACGAGGACGGCCACGGCCACTGGCGGCCGGTCTACCGCGTCGAGGGGTCGGCGCGGCAGGGCTGGTACACCATCGAACGGCGTGAGGCGTCCGAGACCGGGTTGGGCTGGTACATCGAGATAGTGAAGTGTCAAGAAGAAGAGTGCTGGAAGGAGATCGAACCATGACCACAAAAGTACTCAACCGCAGCGACCTGTGGAACTACCTCGAAGACAACTGGGACATCTGCTTCGTGACCGGCGAAGCCTGCGGCGTAGGTCTCAGGGTGCGGGTAGATGTCGGCCCACGCGGGCAGCAGTTGCTGGATGAACTGTTCGGCGGCATGACCTTGACCCACGGGGGCTGGAGAAAGCCCGCGTGGAAAACGATGATGTTGCCACGCGGCCTGCTGGAGGGCCTGGCCATATGGGGGCTGCTGCACGAATACCACTGGTTAAATTAGGCAGACTATCTTTTACGGCTCGGCAATAACCGTACATGGCGCAGCGTCTAGATTGGTCAGGAACAGGGGAACCACGAGCACGCGTCGCAAATCGGTTTGGCTTAGGGCGGCGTCGATTCGAGCATCCTCGATTAGAAAGAGATAACGTGCGCGACCTGTCTGCCCCAGCACTTCTTGATGAAACTTTACGCCTTCCTCGATCCTCAAGGGTGACGCGGCGGACGGA
Source organism: Anaerolineae bacterium (assembly GCA_034435095.1). Classification (GTDB taxonomy): domain Bacteria; phylum Chloroflexota; class Anaerolineae; order DAOTYC01; family DAOTYC01; genus DAOTYC01. The sequence goes on from DAOTYC010000136.1 coordinate 1,242, forward strand.
AAATCAAAAGCCAGGGCACGCAACTTGGAATTGGACGACAATAAGACATCCGCTGCGTCAGGATGAAAACCTGGCGAGCGTCGCCCGTAGCGAGCTGGGTCAGTATCCCGATAGCTTCCCGCGCCGGTGCGGATTAGCAGCAGGTCACTCCCTGCGAACTGGAGCTTGTAAGGGGCCAAATCCGATGAACGGATAAGTTCGCCGTCTCCTTTAGGAATATCTATGAGCAGAGGGTGGTTGAAAACAAAATCTTCGATTGTGAAATCCGTAAGTCTGGGGCCATTCTGCCAAAAATGAAATGGTACGTCGATATGGGTGCCATTGTGGTTGATCGTCGTAATCTCGTACCAATTCGATATCCCCCCCTCTAGTATAGAGGAGACTTGTCGGAAAATGACCGGTGGATTATCCAGAAAAGTGGGCGTTTCTGGGCCTAAGAAGTAAGAGAGCAATTTCATTCGTATATTCTGCCCTTTCTTGGTAAGCTAATGTCAGCGTCTCGAAACCAATCGGCGTAAATTTTGGATGCTCACACTGCCTTCACGCATTGTATAAATCACCACAGCGAGCAGGGTCAATATGCCAATCCAAATGTACTGGTAGTAAGCAGACACATGAAGCTGATTCAGGGCGTTTTGAGTCTCGATGATTAAAATGCTGCCCATAAGTGCCCCTAGAAGCGTACCTCGCCCTCCAAAAATGGATGTGCCTCCGACTACTGCTGCGGTGACGGCCATCAAGGTAAAATTGGTGCCCGACTGAGGATCACCGCTGCCGATGCGCGTAGACAGAACTAAACCTGCGAATGCGGCCATCAAGCCACTGAACACGTATGCCATAAAACGTACCCGCGCTACAGGGATGCCAGCGACAAGCGCCGCCTCTCGGCTCGAGCCAGTAGCGTAAAGCACCATGCCAATACGCCCCCGAGCCAGTAGAAGTTCGCCCACAACATATAGTACCGCTACGACAATCGCCGTTGTAGGTATCGGCCCAAGCCGGTGCGCCATGACTGTCATGAAACCTGCATGGATAGAACCGCCAGGCGCAGGACGCAGAACCAGACATAAACCGAACACAACGGAGTAAGTAGCGAGAGTTGCGATCAAATCGGGCATTTTCAGATAACGGACGAGTGCGCCATTCGTCAGCCCAACCAAGACTCCAGAAACGAGACACGCCACAACGCCCAAAGCGATTTCCGGTTCGGATGCGCTCGAAGAGATCAGATAGGAGGCAATAACCGTTATCAAGCTCATAGTTGGTCCAACGGACAAGTCAATACCGGCCAGGAGAATAACTATCATTTCTCCCATAGCAACTAAGGCCAACGGTACAATTTGAATGATCAAGGCGCTTAGATTCATGGCCTTCAAAAAGTAGGGTGATTCGCGCTGCGTAAAGAAGCCGATAAGGACAATGAGTAGTAGAACGAGGAAAGGACTCCCCCAGCGTTCGACCATACGACTAAACCGAGATATTCTGACGGTCTTTTTGATCTTCGCGCCAAGTACTTTGTCATCTCGAGCGGCTGTAACTGCACTCCCCACAATACGTTCTTCAGTAGCTTCTTTTGCTTCCACCTCATCCACGATACGCCCATCAGCCACAACCAACACGCGGTCGCACAAACCCAGCAGCTCAATAACCTCGGTGGAATGGATCAATACCGATGCCCCAGCTTCAGCTAAGTCGCGTATCACGCGGTACAGTTCGATCTTGGTTCCTACATCGACGCCTTGCGTAGGCTCATCGAACAGATAGACTCGAGGTTCTGATATAAGCCAACGTCCCACGACAACTTTTTGTTGGTTCCCACCACTTAGCAGTTCAACCGGCTGTTCGTCTGAAGGAGTCTGAATGCGAAGCCTTTCAATGATCGCTTTGACCGTTTGTTTTTCTGCTCTCGCTGAAATGATGCCGGCATGACTGAAACTACCCAGATGTGGAAATGACATATTCTCGCGGACAGAATGAGGAAGAAAAAGGGATTCACCCCGGCGGTCGTTGCTTAAGAAAACAATACCTTGTTCGATCACTGCTCCAGGAGACGATAGGGCAATTCTTTGACCATCCAACAAAACGGTGCCCTGAACTGACAACAATCCAGCCAGAGCGCGCATGATTTCTGTTTGTCCGTTACCCTGAATGCCTCCCAAGCCGACAATTTCCCCACGGTTCAAAGTGAAAGAAACGTTGACAAAGCGGCCTGGACTGGTGAGGTTTTTCACTTCTAGACGAGAGGGGCCTATTTTCGTTGCTTTCGGAGGATAGGCCATCGAGATATCTCGCCCCACCATCAGCCTGATCAGTTCATCTTCAGTGATACCCGTGGCGAGTCGAGTGGCAACCACCATGCCATCTTTCATGACGGTCACCCGGTCGGCAACTGCGAGCACTTCTGGCAACCTGTGAGAGATCAATACAATGCCTGTACCATGCCTACGCAGGTCGCGAAGAATACCAAATAACTTTTCTACCTCCTGAGAGTCAAGGCCAGTCGTCGGTTCATCTAAAATTAAGACTTTGGATTTGATACTTAAGGCGCGTGCAATTTCTATACTTTGACGTTCCGCCAGCCCAAGTTCTTTAATCAAACTAAACGGGCTAATTTCAAAGCCCAGGCGGGAAAGCAACGATTGAGCTTCCTGTTCCATGGCGCGTCGATCTACCAGCCCCAGCCGAGAAGGTTCGCGGCCTAAGCTGATATTCTGGGCCACATCAAGGTCACCGACCAGCCGGGTATCCTGGTAGACCATACTTATACCAAGTTGGCGGGAATGTGCCGGAGAGTTGATATGCGTAGGCTTGCCCTCAACGTAGATGGTTCCAGCATCTGGTTGATAGAATCCGCTCAGGATGCGCATCAGCGTCGATTTGCCAGCCCCATTTTCTCCAACTAGACCGTGAATCTCTCCCGGCAGGATATCAAACGAGACATTTCGTAAGGCTATCACCCCTGGGAATGATTTAGTGATACCTTCGGCCCAAACGAGAGGAGAAACCTCGTGCAATTCCTCGCCTCCAAAACTCGTGAAACCAGACCTTGTGCGGGTTGTGAAACCCGCACAAGGCCCAAAAAGTGTCCGCATGGGTTATGAAGCGCCAAAAATCTCTTTCAGAATCTCGTCAGACAACTCTGTGTCAACGAAGACAGCGTCTGGCATGTTTGGCTTGTAATAGTCTTTGTAATTGTCGACCGTGATAGCTTGTGGCTCGATCATCTGCTTGAAAGGCACCGCCTTGCCTTTAAGAATGTCGAGCGCGGTACGGAGGGCAATGGCGCTCTCCCAAGTGGGTTCAGAGATCGCTGAGAATGCGAAGTTTGGATACTTGTCTTTGTTCTCATCGTAGAGGCGCAACAGGCCATTGTAGTCATCTCCGCAGACAGGGATCAAAGGCTTGTTTGCAGCAAGCAATGCCTTCAATGCGCCAGTAGCTACTTGAGAGCCATCACACCAGATACCATCGATCTGAGGGTAAGCAGAAATCAGGTCGCTCATGATAACTTTGGCCCTATCTTCTTCCCAGTAAGCATCACGGAAGGCCAATATTTCGATACCGGCTTCTTTGAGAATGGGTTCGGCGGCGCCCCAACCAGCGGCTGTGTAAGAATTGCCAGGCAACCCACCCAGCGCAACGACCTTGCCGCCCTTTCCGACCGCTTTTGCCAGCCACTCGCCATTTCGCGCCCCTTTCCGGGCAGGATCAACACCAACATAGGCTGTGTAATCGGTGCCATCCGCTGGGAGATTGAAAGGCACTGTGACGATATTCATTTCCGTCGCCTGCTTCAACGCGGGGACTACCGCCGTTCCTGAGTTGGGGATGCACAAGATGGCATCCACTTCCTGTGAGATCAAGCTCTCGATATCATTGACCTGTTTAGTGACGTCGCCTTGTCCGTCGACGACAATCAGTTCCTTGAGCTCAGGGTGTCGAGCAGCTTCCAGTTCCAGAGACTTAAGCATCATTTTCCGCCAGGAATTGCCCGAAAAGCCGTTGCTGAACCCTACACGGAAGCGAGCGTAAGGCGCAGGATCAACCATTTCGCCTTCAGGTTGAATGACAACATTAGCGAAAGGGTCCTCCGTTGCGGCCTTCAGAGCGCGGAGTGGCTGTGCGGCCTGGGCAGTTGGGATATCGCCGAACGAGGGCACGATTCGACCAAGCGCTATGCCTCCCGCCACTCCTAGACCAAGTTGCAACATACGGCGACGATTAACTTGAACGTTCCAAACTTTCTTTTCCATCTTTGCTTTCCTCCTTTTCGAACTGAATGGTGGCCTGTCAGGCCATACGCCTAACTCTGTTGTCCAACTGCTCCGATCACGCGGTAGAGAACCAAGCTCGCCGCAATGATGATGCCCTGCAAAATAAATTGTACACCCGGCGACACGCGGATCATGTTGGTGAAACTGTTGAGCTCGGTGATGAATAGCACACCACCAATCGAGCCCCAAACACTGCCGAGTCCACCGGTCAGACTGGTACCGCCAACTACCGCTGCGGCTACTGATGTCAGTTGATATTGAGTCCCGATGCCCAAACTAGGCAAATTGATATAGGCAGTCAACAAAATTCCGGCAAAGCCTGCCATCAGGCTGCTCAGTAAGTAGGTGGAGATGATCACTCTCTCAACAGGGACTCCCATTTGATAAGCGGCTCGAGGATTTGCGCCTACCGCGTACAGGTGGCGTCCAAATATTGTCTTGCGAGTCAATCCAATGGCGATAGCGGCGAGTCCTAGCCAGAAAACAGTGCTGAGCGGAACCCCGAGAAAATATCCCTGTCCAATTTGGGCGAAATCGGCTGTGACCGACCCCCTAGGCGCGCCACCCGTGTATACCAATGCTGCGCCAAAAAGAACGGAGTTCATGGCCAACGTGACTATGAGAGGCGTTACCCGAACTATAGCTATCAAAACTCCGTTCGCTAAACCGACCAAAATGCACAAAAGCAAACATAAGCCAACCGCTGGCAAAATTTGCTCGGTTTGTCCATTCATTACAGCAGCCAGAACAATGTTGACCAATGTAATTATCCCCGAAACGGAAAGATCAATTCCGCCAGCTAATAGAGCAACGGTCTGACCAATGGTCACTGTTCCCAGAAAAGCAGACACTTGGAGAATATTCAAAACCTGCGTCCCTTTGAACATGCCCGGTGAGAAAATACCAAAGAGCAAGTACATAACCACTACGGCGAACCATACCGGACCTATGCGGCGGACAAGCGACAGCCCTTTAGCTCTTACTTTCATGAGCAGAATTCCCCATCTCCTGTTTCGTCCTTCCCCAATTACTTCAGACTCTGAAACAGTCCCGTTTTTCTTGGATTCTGACGATATACACTTGCCTGTTCCCAATCTGACAACAGCCTTACTGCCAAATGGACTTGGCCAGAGCAATCATGTCTTGTACTTGCTCAGGCGTCTCTCCCATCAATTGTAAGGCCAAGCCAGTCGTTGGCAAACTTTCTTTCAGGGCTAACAAATCCTCTCGAGAAAAATTGCCCCAAATAAAGAGAGGTTTGCTCTGCATGATCTGTTGGAAGCGTGGGATCATGTCCTGAACGCTCGGCCCCATATCATCGACATTGACCTCAATAACGCCGAGTTCGGGTATTTGAAGCAGGTCGTCAACAGTAAAGAGCGAAGCTGGATGTAAATGAATGCCAGTAGCTGGCATACAGGCTGAAAGCCTCTTCTCGCAGGCAACAATGGCCTTGCGGTAGTATTTTGGGGACCAGTAAGCAATGGCATCATCCTGGAACCAACCGCCTGGCTTTGGCGACCACAGATTCTGAACACTGAAGCCATAGCCATCAGCGAAAGGTCGAATTCGTTTGAGCTGCTGGTAAGCCACGTCTATCCAAATTGTGGTGAGCATTTCCAAAGCATGATTAACCTGATCAGGATAGTCAACTAAATCATAGACTGACCTTTCTGCTCCCCGAATAGCAGCCAGCAAATCGGCGGGTCCTCTCATAAGACATAACGCGATTGGGAACCTGTTATTTGACAGATCAACAAGCCATTGTGTGAACTCCAGCAGCCGTTTGAGCCAGCCCTGATGGACGGACAGCTTGCCCAGGTTTTCGTAACCATCAAGCCAGGGCTCTGCGCGGCAGTTCCCGCTGCGATGTAGAATAGGACAGCCCACAACTGCTTCTACCCACGGAATTACCATTAGGGGAAAAGCTGCCCACGGGACATCTACTTCAAGCGTACTATGATCTCGAAACAGTTTTTCATAATCCGCCCGAAACCGTTCAAACACAATATCATCAGGTTGAATTTCGCCCTCCGGAGTCTCTGATAGGCCATTAGAGTAGAGTCTTGGAATTTCGTAGGAACCAACCCAAGCGGACAGGAGTGGCCGGCCCGTATTCTTACGTGCCCAGAAAGCCTTGCAGCGATCAACGTCAGGAAACCGGATGTCAATGGTGGTCATAGGCTTCTCCCTTTAACGAGTGGTAGGGCTGGGTCGGAAAAAGTCTCTCCTTTGGGATGCGGTATCTCTGCATCAATGCTCCCCAACATGTCTTGCTTTTGCTTACGAGGCGATTGTGCCATTTTTGCTGTTTGGTGCAAGATTTCTAGCAAGGATTGATGGGTTTGAGGGTCAATCAGATCATTCTCAACGCTGAGAAGCAACGAACTTTCCAGCAGACGAACCATCGCTTTTGCCGACGCAACAGGGTTGCGCTGGCGTAAGGCTTCCAGGACAGAATGGTGACGAATATGACCGACGCCAGAGTACGGTATCGTTTCAAGAAACTTTCGGAAGCGTTCCCCCAACAAACGGATGAATTCAGAGAGGAAATTGTTACCTGAGGCTTCGGCCAAAAGCAAATGGAAACACAAATCGCTGCTCGAATAACGCGCGGCATCCTTCTGCTTGAGGCTCTCGTTCATTTCATTTAACACGTTGGACATCGCCGTCAGTTGATCGTCAGTAATCCGGCGCGCAGCCAATCCGGCTATCCCAACCTCAACCAGACAACGCGCTTCTAGCACTTTTACATAGTCTTCAGGCGTAATAGACTCCGATGCCTTGGAGCTTTTCGTGATAGCATACAGGTCGACTTTCCGCGTCACGAATGCACCAACGCCATGGCGTATTTCGATCACGCCCATACCTTGCAAGACTTGCAGCGCCTCTCGAACGCTGTTGTTACTGACGCCCATTTTCTGCGCCAGTTTCCGCTGCGGCAACAACTGGTCGCCCGGCCGCAAGTTACCAGACGAGATATCTGCAAGCAAATGCTGCACCAGGATTTCGGAGACTGTCACTGGGCGTATTCTTTTGTTCGCCGCCCTCAAGTCGGAAAGCATTTTCGCATCAGGACTAAGAGTTAGGATGTTAGGAACTGTTTATACTATAACACAAAATCGGGCAAAAGTCAAGTTCTTGATAGGAGAGTGTTGAAAAACTCATTTTTCGTGCACATCACGCTTCGTAAAGTATACTATAAACACCGAAAGTACCGTGCCATGACTTTTTGCCTCCAGGCAAAAGGTGGTCAAGAATTTTAAGGTTAGCCATGACTGGAACGGAGTAGGGCGATGGCGAGCAAGAGGACGGCGCCGCGCACGGCGTTGGGGTACATCAGACGAAGTGTCATCAAGGTTGGGCAGCGCACCGACTCACCGGCCAAGCAGCGGGCCAACATCGAACGCATCTGCCAGGAAAAGGGCTGGAGCGTGGAGTGGTACGAGGACGCGGCCGAGGGCAAGCACTTTTCCGGCCGGTCTGAGGACAAGCGGCTGGCCTGGCAGGAGCTCAAGCGGCAGTTGGCCCGTCCGGATGTGGCGGCGGTGGTGGTCAACAGCCTGGACCGTGCCTCGCGCAGTCCGAAGGACTTCTTCAACTTTCTGGACTTACTGGAAGAGCACGACGTGGCCCTGGTGAGTTGCAAAGAGCAGTTTGACACCACCACGCCGATGGGCCGCGCCTTTCTGGGCATCCTGATGGTGGTTGCCAGCCTGGAATCGGACATGGCCAGCGAGCGCATCTCCAGCACGATTGACTATCGGCGCAACAAGGGGCTGCACTGGGGCAACACGCCCTACGGCTACCGCAAGCTGGAGGATGGGACGATGGTGGAGAGTGAGGATGCGGCGGTGGTGCGGCAGGTGTATGAGCTGTATGCCAGCGGGCAGTGGTCATACTACGCCATTGCCAAGCACCTGAACGGCCAGGGAGCGCGCATGACCAACCGTTATCATGAGCGCAAGCCCTTCGACAAGAAGAACATCCGCATCTTTCTGCAGAACCACTGGCTGTACCGTGGCTGGCTGGTCAACAATGGGCACAACGGCGAGTGCATCTTCGAGCACGATGAAAGCAATCCGCCCGAAGGCGCGATCCCCGGGCAGTTTCCGGCCCTGATCTCTGAGGAACTGGCCATCCAAGTAGCGGAGAATCTGAAGATGAGACAGAACATCGCCCCCCAACGGAAGCCCGACCATATCTACCTGCTCACCCCCATCCTGTACTGCGGCCGATGTGGCGCGCCCCTTCGCGGGAAGCCGACCCGTGGCGAGTACTTTTATGCCCACGCCGACAAAAGCTGTTGTCGGGGTTACGGCAACATCCCATCTGAACCGGTAGAACAGTACGCCATCGACCTGCTGCACGGTTTCCACATCCCTGCTGATTGGCGAGAAGCCATCGAGCACAAGCTCAAGGAGCGCATCGAGGCCATGCAGAACCCGCGTCAACACGAGATTTCGGCGCAGGTGGCCAAACTACGCCAATCGCTGGGAAGGCTGCGGGATGTCTACGTGTATGGCGACATCAGCAAAGAGGATTACGAGCAACAACGCGACGAACTGCATCGGCAGATCGCCAACCACGAAGTGCAGCAAGTTCAGCCGCCTTACGAGATTGACGAGTTGTTGGCCCGCCTGGAGACCATCGGCGAGCGTATTGCCGCCTCGGACCGACAGACGCAAAAGGAATTCATCGCCGCGTTCTTCACTCGCCTTGAGGCCAAAAAGAACGACGCTGGAGAGTGGGTGATCTCCAGCGCCGTAGTCCGTCCGATATTTGCCGACTTCTTCCAAGACCTCAAAAAAGTGCGACAATCAGTGCCCCCAAGGGAATTCGAATCCCTGTCGCAGCCTTGAAAGGGCTGTGTCCTAGTCCGCTAGACGATGGGGGCCTCTTCACCTTTTTGCGCTGTACTATTTTACCCGAAA
>DAOTYC010000137.1:0-42863 GCA_034435095.1 Anaerolineae bacterium
GTCCCAGCGAGGCAGCGATTCTGCTCTGTCGTCTGACAGACCGTCCCCTCCGGCCGTTGTTCCCCAAAGGGCTTCGTCACGAAGTGCAAATTATTGTCACCGCTCTTTCCACTGACCAGGAACAGTATTTGGACATTCTGTCCATTCTCGGTGCCTCGGCGGCGCTGGCGATTTCCGACATCCCGTTTGAAGGCCCGATAGGCGCGGTCCGGGTCGGGTATGTTGATGGCGAACTGGTGTTCAACCCTACCGCCACACAGATGAAGCGAAGCGTGCTGGATTTGCGCCTGGCCGGCACAGCGGATGCGATTCTGATGGTTGAGGCCGGCGCGAACATTGTATCTGAACAGTTGATGATCGAGGCCCTAAAGCGCGGCCATGAGGTCATGCAAGAGGCGATTCAGACGCAAATCGAGATGGCCCAACAGATTGGCAAGCCAAAATTCCAGTTCCAGGCGGTCAGCGTTTCGGATACGGTGCGAGACCAGGTGGTCAAAGTCGTCGGCAGCCGGATCATCGAAGCCTTGAACGCTGCGGAAACCAAAGAAGCTCGTTACGCGGCCCTGGGGGCTCTCGAAGAAGAACTGGTAGGTGGACTGGAGCATGGCGTCGAGGAAGAACAGCCTCTCCCGGAAAGCGAAGTCCGCGAGGCATTCTCGGAACTCGTCCGACAACAGGTCCGTGAACAAATCCTGAGAGGCGTTCGTCCTGATGGACGGGGCCTGACCGAGTTGCGGCCCATTTCTTGCGAGGTCGGCCTGCTGCCGCGCGCCCATGGCTCGGGTTTGTTCACCCGCGGTGAAACCCAGGCTCTGACCATCGCCACCCTGGGCACGGCCGGAGATGAACAAATCCTGGATGGCCTGAGCGCCGAAAGTTCCAAGCGCTACATGCACCATTACAACTTCCCACCTTACTCGACCGGTGAGACGAAAGTCTTGCGTGGGCCCGGTCGCCGCGAAATCGGGCACGGTTCGCTGGCCGAACGCGCCCTGGTGCCGGTGTTGCCACCCGAAGACAGATTCCCTTACACCATCCGTTTGGTCTCTGAGATTCTCTCGTCCAACGGCTCTTCCTCTATGGCCAGCGTCTGCGGCAGCACGCTCGCTTTGATGGACGCCGGGGTGCCCATCTCGGCGCCTGTAGCTGGCGTCGCCATGGGCCTGGTGTTGGAGAAAGACCGCTATGCCATCCTGACCGATATTCAAGGCATGGAGGACCACCTGGGCGACATGGACTTCAAAGTGGCCGGCACAGCGGAAGGCATCACTGCGCTGCAAATGGACATCAAGGTGAAAGGGCTAAGCTACGAAATCCTGGAGCAGGCATTGGAGCAGGCACGAGTTGCCCGGCTTCAAATTCTGGACAAGATGAAGGCGACGATTGACAGGCCGCGGCCTGATCTGTCGCCCTACGCGCCTCGCATCACGCTCCTGCACATCGACCCAACTAAGATTGGCACGCTTATCGGCCCTGGCGGCAAGACCATCCGCGGTATCATTGACCAAACCGGCGTCAAGATTGATGTTGAGGACGACGGGACTGTGTACGTGGCGGCGGTGGACGGACAGAGCGCGCAAGAAGCAATCAGCATGATTCAGGGCTTGACCGAGGAAGCGGAAATTGGTAAAATCTATACGGGCAAGGTTGTGCGCACCACCGATTTTGGCGCGTTCGTCGAGATCCTGCCCGGTGTGGACGGCCTGGTCCATATCTCGCAACTGGCCGACTATCGGGTGCCCCGCGTGGAAGATGTCGTTCACGTCGGGGATGAGATCATGGTCATGGTCATTGACATAGACCCGGCGGGCAAGATCAAATTGTCTCGGCAGGCTGTGTTGGAGGGCTGGACAGCCGAAGAGGCACGCGAGAGAGATAAGCAAACTCTGCGAGGCGGCGGTAGCCGCCCGCCGCGTGGGTCAAGTCCACGCGGTAGCGGCAGCGGCGGGGGTGGCGGCGGCGGAACGCGAGAGCGGGCACCGCGCCGCGGTGGCCGATGAGAGTCGCGCTTGATTTACACCGAGATGCGATAAGAGGTGAGTATGTCAGATTGGTGGGATGAACTGGAATCAATGCACCAGCCAAAATCGCCTATTCGGGCTGAAGAATTGTTCCTGAAGGGCTTGCGGTTCATCCGCGAAATTCTAGAAACCGTCATTCCGGCGGTGATGATTGCTTTGCTCATCAATCTCTTCATGGCTCAGGCGACCAGAGTTTACGGTCAGAGCATGGAACCTAACCTGCGAACCGACCAGAGGCTGATTGTCGAGAAGCTGTCGTATCACCTTCATCCGCCGCGACGTGGGGATGTCGTCGTCCTGAAATTACACCACGACGATTCCGAGCTGTTGATCAAACGGGTCATTGCCCTGCCGGGTGAGAGAGTGGAGATCAGGGAAGGGCGTGTGTTTATCAATGGGCAAGCTCTGGAAGAGCCGTATCTTAAACAGTTTACCGCCGGACAAATGGCGACAAAAGTGGTTCCGCCGCTCCACGTTTTCGTGCTGGGCGATAACCGTGGGTTCAGCAACGATTCCCGTTCCTTTGGCATGGTAAGTTTCGCCGATATTGTTGGCAGGGCATTCTTCTCCTACTGGCCTCTGGACCGCTTTGGGCCGGTGTACTGAGGACACTTTGTGGTGGGATAAACAGGGTCGGCCAGGCCGAATTGGCCTGGCCGATGTTGTTGGAGACTGTGTTCAAAAATGGGGCACGGGAGGCTACGGGGCCGGGCTCACGGTGGCCGCAGTGGACGCTTCGGTGCTGGCCGGTATGGTCGCGGGCGGCTCAACTTGAGGGCCTGTCCCCTTCTCCTTCACCCATTCCATATCCACCACCTGGCCGCTCTCTCCCAGAAGTCCTATGGACTCGCCGTTGACGACCGCTTCCACGCCGCCAGCGTTGCCACAGCGGACCTCGACCCGCTCTTCTCCGCGCCAGCTCCGCCGCGTGCCCGGCTCTATCATGCCCTCGAACGCTTTGTTACCATCCACTCTGATTCGCACCCAGGCTTTGGCCCTGGCAATGAGCTCGATGTTCACGCCCGTATAGAATTCGGGCGTTGGCGTGAGGGTAGCAGTGGCGGTGGCGGTTGGTGTGGGCGTTCTGGTAAGTGTAGCCGTGGGCAAGGGCGTTCCTCGGGGGGTCGCTGAACTGCCCAACGTATCGCTGATTGCTTCCGACGCTTCGAGCACTCGCGTGAGCGCCCATGCCGCCGTAGCTTCTGCGGAGGATGGCGAGTTCGCGTTGCGCGCCATGCTCACCGCCGCAAACCCGATCAGAGCTATGACGACCACTGCGGCGGACAACATGGCCCATGTCGTGCGAGCCTGTGGTTTCTTGATCTCTTCCGCTGGCTCCTTGTTGCTGCTCATGGCGCTGAAAGAAGGCGCCGGTGTAGGCCCGTACCTCAACGGGGTTTGAGTCATCTGCGGCCCGCTGCCATAAGCTTGCAGAATGCGGTCGGCGTCAAGCTCCAGGTACTCAGCGTAGCACTTCAGAAACCCCCTGATGTAGATGTCGTTCAATTCGGGAATCGGCTGATCTTTCTCGAAGGCGGCCAAGAATTTGTAACGGATCTTGAGCGCGCGCTCAACATCCTTAAGGTCTATACCTTTTTCTTCGCGCGCCTTGCGAAGTATGTGTCCGACTTCAGGCATCCTTCCTCCACATTCTTATCTCGGTAGCCCAAATATATTACGCCCTGCGTCAAAAGTCAAATATCGCTGCTCTGCGCAAGGTTGACGAAACAGCCCGATAAAGGTATGATAACGTCCACCTGGAATAGACGGGAGACAGTTTGCCTTTCAATGAGACGCGAAGTTTTGGAATGGGCACAGAGGGTCGTATTAACCTTCGTGATGGTGATTTTTCTGGCCATTGTTTATCTCTCGATAAAAGCGGTCTATTTCCCGTCGTCTCCTTTGCCCGGCAGTCTGAACGCGACCGTGCCGGCCAGCGGGTTCCCTACCCCGACGTCTCGCCCGCCAGTCGCCCAAACAGAGCTGGTAAATCCCACGCCATCGCCAACGGCTTCGCTCCCCACTGCAACGTTAGCCGCAGCCGGCCCGGCCCGTGTACACATTGGAATCGTGGCCGGCCACTACGGAAATGACTCTGGCGCTACCTGCCCGGACGGCCTCAAAGAAGTGGACATCAACCTGGCCGTGGCCGAACGCGTCGTAGGGCGTCTCGCCCGCAAGGGATACACAGTGGAATTGCTAACAGAATTCGACGAAAAGCTGGCGGGCTATCAGGCCGATGTATTCCTCGCCATTCACTCGGATTCCTGCATCCCCGGCTTGAGCGGCTTTAAGGTCGCCCGAAGCGAGACTAGCCTCATCCCTGATGTGGAAGACCGGCTGGTCAAGTGCCTCACCGATTCCTATGGCGGTCTGACCGGATTGGCTTTTCATGCTAATAGCATTTCCGAACACATGCGGGACTACCATGCTTTCCGCGAGATTGCCGGCAGTACACCCGGCGTCATCGTCGAACTTGGCTTCATGAACGACGACCGCAATTTCCTTCTCTACAGGCAAGACCGTTTGGCAAAAGGCCTGGTGGATGGCATTGAGTGTTTCCTGGTGGAGCAGGGGCTCTCGCCGGCGTCCCTCATTTCAGCTTCCTCGAATGTAGCGCGATAACGGTCGGTCCAAGCTATTTCAGCCCCATCACGTATTTGACAATGAGCCCATGAACAACTTGCTCGACAGGCGCCTTATCGTCGGTAAAAATCGGTCCTGCGCCTTCGAAAGGCCGCACAGCTGGTAATGCCAGCTCCATTATCTCCTGCAAGTGAGGGTTGTCCAGCAGTCGTGCGTTGGCTGTCAGGTTTTGTGCTTGGGTGGGCTGTTTGGTTGCCACGACCAGGCTATTGCCCAGGTCGCTGCCATAGTCCGGCGCGTCAATAATGTATACATCGGGAAAAACGGATTGGGCCGTGCTGGACAGAACGTTGACCAGGCCATAATCTGTCTTGCTTCTCCCCACGTTGATTGCCAAAACGCCCGTGTCTGTGAGATGAGCATAGACCTCCTGGAAAAACTCTCGCGTCGTCAAATGAAAGGGGATGTACGGCGGCCGGTACGCATCGACTGCCACCACGTCGTAGTGTTTGGAGCTATGCGCCAGGAAATAACGACCATCCTGGGCGATGGCGTTCAGGTTGGGTTCGGTCATATCGAAATAACGGCGACCCACCTCGATGATTTCAGGGTCTAGCTCAACGCCATCTATGGGGATGGGCCCGTATATCGCGGTGTACTGTTTGGCGATGGTGCCGCCGGCCAGTCCAATCAGACACAGACTCTGCACCTGCTCTGCGGTAAAGGGTGGATTGTTCAAAAAAGGGGCGATCAGGAACAGGTCCCAGATGCCGTAGTAAAGCACATGGCCCGGCGTATACATTGAGTGAACGCCCTCGCCTTCGTTGAGCAGCAAGTAAAACGTGTCGCCTTCTTGAATAACCTGGATGTAATTGTGGGCTGATTCCGTCTCATAGATCATGCCTGGCGAGGCCTTGATAACGCCCACCGGTGTCAGAACTGATAACAAGACCAAAATCAGAAGGAGCACTGCATAGGGGCGCGCCCGGCGACTCCGCGCACGCCACAGGCCGACGAGCGAGAGCGCCAACAGGGTGATTGCGAACAAGACAAACGTCCGGCGGGTACCGATGTTGGGAATGAAAAGCAGTACCGGTGAGAAAGTGCCGATGATGCTGCCCAGTGTAGACAGGGCGTAGATCCCACCAGCGGTATGGCCTGCCGAATTGACATCGCGCATAGCCAGGCGAATGGCAAACGGCGAGACACATCCCAGCAACGTGACCGGCGCCGCAAAAAGCAGCAGGATAGAGAGCAAGGAGCCTAACAGGATGCCCACGCTGTACTCAGCGAAGCCAACGACCGCAAAGCGAAGAATGGGCCTGGAAACGACAGGGATAACGCCAATCAGAAAGGCTGCCCAGGCAGTGATCTGGAAGAGAGTGCTGTAGTGAGGTGACCGGTCGGCGATTTTGCCCCCCAGATAGTAGCCGACGGTCAGGTAGATAAGCACCAGTCCGATCAAGGCCGTCCAGATGAGCAAAGAATTGCCAAAATAAGGGTCGAGCAACCGTGAGGCCGACATCTCAACGGCCATCGTGGTCATCCCACTGATGAACACGGTCAGCAATAGAAAACGGTGGTCAGATTTTGCGTTCACTTTTCCTCAGTCCTCGTGACATGACGGGTATTATACCTGCCACAGCTTCTTCTGGCAAAGAGAGGATTCTGTTGGAGTGCGTTCAGAATTTTAGGCCAGTCAGTAGAAGCCTCAACTACGTCATTCGGTAGTAGTAGGTTGGGTTTCCATACCCGACCTACGGCTGAGGGGGCGACGGCGCCGAAGCATCTCAGCCTCACAGGCGGCGCGAGATGCTTCGCCTTCGGCTCAGCATGACGGAATCGGGCGGCGTTTCTTCCCCCATGAGCAGCGCGCTCTCGCGCCGTGAGAGAGCTCAGAATGACGGTTAGCCCCACCTGGTAGCTATGGAAAACGCCGTATGCGCCTGCTTCCAAAGAATTGAAGACACACCCGTCTGCTTTGACAAAACATGGGCGGTGTGATAGATTGAGCTCCGAGAACTAATGGAGCACAGGAATCCAATCACAAGATGCGAGTGGAACTTTCGCTAGAGTTGCTCAAACAAGAGGCTAAGATATTCTCCCAATCTGAAACCGAACGCTGGGAGCCGCGTTTGTTTGGGATTACCGATGGTAAGGCCATAGGTACTTACTTCGAGCACAAGTTCCTCAATCATCTGCGGGCACAATATTATTGGGAAGAAGGAAGTTCCGCCAAAGGCATAGATTTTCCCAACCTGATGGTCGACGTCAAGGTGACAAGTATAAAGCAGCCACAATCTTCGTGCCCTTTCAAGTCAGCCAGGCAAAAGATATATGGTTTGGGGTACTCTCTATTGATTTTTGTCTATGATAAAGAGGATGACGTAGCCAGAAAACTCGGCAGGCTCAAAATTCTACACACCATCTTTGTACAGGAAGACCGAACTGGCGATTACCAGACGACTGTTGGAGTCAGGCAGATACTTGAAAACCAGGGAAATTTAGACGATATTGTAGCTTTCTTGGAGGATAGATTCCTGCCGACAAATGAAATCGAACGACAGAGTATCGCCGAGGAAATTGTCGCTCATCCTCCAAATGTAAGGTATCTTACGATCTCAAATGCGCTGCAGTGGAGGCTCCAGTATAGGCGAGTAATCGAAACAGCAGGTGAGGTTGATGGCATCGTGAAAGTTTGGTGAAAATGAAAGACGGGAAAAGTGCAATTGACAGGCAATTTGGGGACTTCCAAACGCCGCTTGATCTGGCCAGGATGGTTTGTAACCTTCTGTATAAGCAGGGGGTTAGACCGGTATCTATTCTTGAGCCTACTTGTGGGTGGGGAAATTTTCTTTTAGCAGCGTTCGACACCTTCGATTCAGTACGCAAAGCAATAGGAATGGATATTAATCCCGAATATGTCAACTACGTCAGCCAAAAACTAGGGTCGAAACATCTGTCTGGTCTGACTGAAGTACGACAGAGTGATTTCTTTGACACAGACTGGGAAAATATTCTGGATGACTTGCCTGAACCTGTTCTTGTAATCGGTAACCCGCCTTGGATAACCAGTTCAGAACTGACCAAATTAGAGGGCCAAAACCTCCCCCGAAAAGCCAATTTTCGCAATTTTTCAGGTCTGGATGCTGTCACCGGCAAGAGTAATTTCGATATATCAGAATGGATGCTGATTCAGTTGCTAAACGCTCTTGCAAACAGAAACGCTACCCTCGCGATGCTATGTAAGACGGCTGTGGCGCGCAAAGTGCTTTTCTATTTGTGGAGCAAGAACTTTCATTTCCGAGAAACGAGCATGTACCTGATTGATGCCAAGCGTTTCTTTAGTGCCTCCGTGTCAGCGTGCCTGTTGGTCTGTCGCATCGGTAGCGCGCCTGGTTCTGCTCAGTGTGAAGTCTATGTCGGCCTCGACCAACAGACTTATCAGACAACCTTCGCTCTTCTTGACGGCCAAATGGTAGCGAACCGAGATAACTATGAGCGATGGAAACACTTGATAGGCTCCGAGTACTACAAGTGGCGATCAGGTATCAAGCACGATTGCCAGAAAGTCATGGAGCTAACCAGAGATGGGCAAAGATACAGAAATGGCTTAGGGGAAGTTATTGACCTGGAGGATACGCATGTTTTCCCGATGCTCAAAAGCGCGGACATGAAGGATAGCCCTCCTGTCCCGCGAAAATGGATGCTGGTTCCGCAGTTGTCTATCGGCGAACCGACCCATTCACTCCGAAGAATCGCCCCTAAAACATGGGAGTATCTTCAAAAGCATCGCACTTTACTCGAAAATAGACGAAGCGCAATTTATAGGAATCGTCCCGCTTTCTCTGTGTTTGGTGTAGGAAAATATTCCTTTGCACTTTGGAAAGTCGCCATATCTGGGCTATACAAACGCCTTCATTTCGCCGTGGTCGGGCCATACGCAGGTAGGCCAGTGGTTTTGGATGACACCTGTTATTTCATCGCGTGTCAGACTGAAGAAGAAGCCGAACATCTGGCTGGCCTTTTAAACTCTGAAATCGCCCGTCAATTTTTCGAGGCTTTTGTGTTCTGGGATGATAAAAGGCCGATTACGCTTGAGGTCCTGAGCAAATTGGATTTGTTAGCCCTTGCGCGCGAGTTAGGCAGCGAGCAGGTGATCAGACAATTCCTCCAGCTTGCAGCCCCAGACAGCCCCAAATATGAGCAATTAGCGCTCCTTGGCAGTTGTTGACCACCGATCGTTGTCATTTGGCCGCCAAGGAGATGGAGCCAAAAGTGTCTTTTTTGCGTAAGAATGACGAACTCCAGTTAGAAGTTGGGCGCCACGACGGCAATGGCGGCGGTTTTGTCCGATTGCGCAATCTGGTCAAGACCTATTACAACGCCGCTGGTGAGTTCCCCGTGTTGAAAGGCATTAACGCGGATTTCAACGAAGGCGAATTCATCGCCGTCATCGGCAAATCGGGCAGCGGCAAGTCCACCTTGATCAACATGATCACCGGCATAGACCGCCCGACTGCTGGCGAGATATACATCGGCGGCGTGGCGGTGCATACCCTGAGCGAAAACCAGATGGCTATCTGGCGCGGGCGCAATGTCGGCATCGTATTCCAGTTCTTTCAACTGCTGCCCATGCTCTCGCTGATTGACAACATTATGCTACCGATGGATTTCTGCAACATGTATACGCCGCGGGAGCGCAAAAAACGCGCCATGCAACTGCTGGAGATGGTCGAGATGGCCGAACACGCCTACAAGCTCCCGTCAGCCGTTTCGGGCGGCCAACAGCAACGCGTGGCTATCGCTCGCGCTCTGGCTAACGACCCGCCGCTGTTGGTCGCCGATGAGCCAACCGGCAACCTGGATTCGGTGACTGCCGAGTCGGTCTATCGCCTTTTCGATGACCTGGTCCGTCGGGGTAAAACGGTGATCATGGTTACCCACGACAGTAGCCTGGCCCGTCGTGTCACGCGAACCGTGTTGTTGGCGGACGGCGAAGTTGTCAATGAGTTTGTGGCTCGCGCCCTACCACACTTAAGCCACGACCAGATGTTGAAAGCCACGCGCCAGCTCCGCCCACTGAAGTTTGCCGCCGGCGAGACAATCATTCAGCAGGGAACGGTCAGCGACATGTTCTATATTGTCACACAGGGATATGTTGAGGTCAGCCTGGAACGGCCGGGCGGTGAGGACGTGGTGGTTGCCAGGATGGGCGTCGGAGAATACTTTGGTGAGATTGAACTGCTGCGCGGAGGCAAGACCAGGGCAACGGTGCGAGCGCCCAATGATAGAGCGGTCGAAGTCATAGCTTTGAGCCGTGACACGTTTTGCGAGCTGTTGGCCGAGTCCGAACCAACCCGAACAGCTATTGACCAGGTGGTGAGCGACCGTATTGCCGAGAACATCGCCGCCGGAGGAATGCTGAGTTCGTGAGCAGAGTTGCCGTGCCCTTCGGTCCAGTGTCCGTTCAACATCCTTCCAAAAGAGGCACATCGCATGACCCCCTTTTATGTCAAAGTGGTGCTCAGTTTCCTTGTTGGCGGCGTTTGGATTACGCTGGCCACCATGTCGGCGGAGCGGTTTGGGAGTAAGATAGGCAGTGTGCTGGCCGGACTGCCCTCCACCGTCGTGGTCGCTCTTTTCTTCATCACCTGGGCGCAGGGCCCCGAAACAGCCCAAGAAGCCACAACCATAGTCCCGGTGGCAATCAGCATCAACTGTTTCCTGGCGATTGCCTATGCCCTTGTGGCTCCGCGCCGAGGGCCTTTCTTGGGCTTAGGCGCAGGCTGGTTGGTGTGGTTTGTGGGACAGAGTATGCTGACCACATTCCGAATCAATCATCTGGTTCTGAGCATCACTGCAGCCCTGATCAACGTCGCCGTGGCTTATTTTGTCTTCGAGTTTGTGCTGCACGTACGCTCACATGCCAAAGTGGCAATTCGATACACCTCATGGCAGGTTGCCTGGCGCGCCCTGTTCAGCGGCGCGATCATCGCTTTCTCGGTCATCATGAGCCGGGTCGCTGGGCCAGTCTGGGGTGGGATTTTCGCTTCGTTTCCGGCCGTCTTCAGCTCGACCCTGATTATCACGTCTGCATCGGTTGGCGTCGGTTTTTCCTTGTCGGTAGTCAAGTCGTTGATTATCAGCGCCGTGATCAATCCATCCGTCTATGCCATCGTGTTTCGGCTGGTCATTCTGGACTTGGGGTTGGTTCAAGCGACCCTTATCGCGTACACCGTGTCAATTGGCACCAGTTTCCTGACCTATTTGTTCATCAGAGCGAACCAAAAGTAATGTGAACCTTGGATAATTGACCACCGTATGGTAAAATATGGCTGACATAAACTGTCTTTTACAATCCCTCGGTTCGCGAGAAACTTGGCGATGCCCGTATCTTCTTTGCCAGAGACGAAAATCAGGAGCCCGATAGATGCTTTGGCCGCTGGCTGGCAGTTCTTTGCCTCAGGCCGCTGGGCGGCGTTGCTGTTAGTCCTGCTCGCGCTGACCATGATCCTGTTCGTTCTCAGTGCGCGCCTGGCGGAGCGCACGCCGACAACGATGGGGGACGCCTATCCAAACGCCTTGTCTGCGCGAACTGAGCTGCCGATACTGGCGGCATCAGGCAGTCCTCTCCGCGAATATGTCGGCCTGTGGTTGCGTTGCCTGTTCGGTCTGTTTGCCTTCACTTTGGGGTTACGCCTGGCCGACCGTGCCGATCTGCTTTTCAGGGCGTCCCGCAACATCCTTCAAGTTCAAGCCACGTATGGGGATGGCCCTCCAGCTTATGACGGTTCGCTGCCGGATGCGCTCAGCGAGGCGGAGGTCCGCGCGCGCCTCCGCCGTGGCCTGCTACCCTGGCTGACGCGGATATGGCAAACGACCGAAGATGACAAACCTGTCCTCTACGCCGACCGTCTCCGACTGGCTCTCTGGGGCGATGGACTCATGCACCTGGGTTGCCTGGCCATTCTGCTTGGCGCCTACATAACGGCGGAATGGAGCTGGCGTGAAGAACAGGTGACGTTGACGGCTGGCGAAAGCTATGAACTTATGCGTGCCCCGGGGTATGCCCTGACCGTCGACACGCCCGTTGTGGCCCCGTCGGACGGCCTGTCCACGCAGGTCGAGATGACCATCACCGTGAAGTCACCGCAGGACAATTCGCGCGAATACCAGTTCGGACCATTCAGGCCACTGCTCGCCGTTCCTTTCGCAGTTTTCCATCAAGCCGGCGGCTCAGCGTTGAACATATCGGCCAGAGACCGAAACGGAGAATACCTGCTGTTGCAACCATTTGTGAAGGGGCGCGGCCTAAAAGCCACAACAGCCGCTACCATGAAATTCGGCCAGGGTACAAGCGAAGACTATTTGTTCGTTCCCAGGCTGGCCCTCTTTCTACGGATGGACCGCTATGAGTCGTTGCCCGAAAAAGGTTACGACACGGCGGTCTATCTGTTGCGCGGGTATCAGAACAACCAGCCTGCGGCTGTGTTCAGCCGTTACATTCAGCAGAACGACTCATTCGAGTGGGACAACATCACTTTTGAAGTTCACGCCGTGCCTTATGTGCTGGTCAACGTGGTGAACGACATCGGCTGGTGGTTTGTGCTGGTCGGTCTCACATGTCTGGCAATGGGCGGCTTGTTGCGGCGGGCGGCGGGCGCGCTCTGGCTGGCGCGGTTTGAGGCAGTTCGACAATCGGAGGATCTGGTATTTGATCGCCTCATCCTGTGGCCGGAAAAGGGGCTGTCGGGGACAGATAGTTCAGCCTTACGTCGCTTTCTGCGAGCCGTGGGAGTAGCCAACCGTGAACCTTGACGCCAATGCCATCTTGGGGCTGGGTTATGCGTGCTTTGTTGTCGCGTTTGTGCTCTATCTCCTTCGTATGACGAAGGCTGACGAGTACTTCGGCGCAGTGGGCTTTGGCGTCCTGGCCGTGGGGCTGGCGCTGTGGGCTGCTGGCCTCATCTGGTGGTCGGTTGAGCGCGCGATGTCTATGGGGCACGGCAGATTGTCTACTTCGGTTGCTGTATTGCCTGGCCCGCTTCTGTTCTCGCCGCTGAGTTGCGGAGCCATCATCGCGGTCATCGAGCGGGTGCACGGAACACGTGGGTTTTCGCCATTTGTCTTGCTCATGATGCTGGGCATCGGC
This sequence comes from Anaerolineae bacterium, assembly GCA_034435095.1. Lineage (GTDB taxonomy): Bacteria > Chloroflexota > Anaerolineae > DAOTYC01 > DAOTYC01 > DAOTYC01. Next base: position 12,763 of record DAOTYC010000137.1, read on the forward strand.
GGCTACCGGCTCTTCACTCCCACCGCGCCCGGTTTATCGTCTGTTTGGGGCGATGGCTGGTTTGTTGCCCGCTATCTGGGTGCCTTGCTCGGCTATGGCGCGCTCCTGGTCACCGGCGCGATTGGTGTCTTTGAGCTGTTGCGGCCCGCATTGGGCCGCCGGATTCAGGAATACGAATTGTTATCAGCAACGACGGTTGAAGGCATCGCAATCCAAACCGTGCGTTGGGCGTTGGTCGCGCTCACCGCCGGCCTGGCGATAGGAGCCGTTCGGTCATGGCTGACGAGCGGCAATTACTGGCCTTGGACCCTTGCCGAGACGTGGATGTTGGCCGTTTGGGCGGTCTGTGGCGCGTACCTGCACGCAGGACGCTTTCGCGGCTGGGCTATCGCTGCCGTGTTGGGTATGATATTGACGGCCAGGGCGATTGGAGCAATGGTTCTCTAACTTCGTCTTCTACGCCAATCACAAAAACTGAAATTGACAAGTAGGTCTATGGATAGTTACAGGAAAACCTTACTGCCACTCATACTCCTTACATTTGTGTTCTTGACAAGCTTGTTTTCGGTTGCTAGAGTGTTTACAAAAACGGGACTACAGGGAGTGGACTTTCATTCTTACTGGCACAACGGGCATTTTATCTGGCAAGGGGTAGATCCTTATCGGGCCGCGCTCGAGGGTCGCAAGCCATCTCTCCCTATTAAATATCTTGATGGACAAATTGTTGTTGAAGGTAGTCTAGGGGTGCACCACTGGCAAGGATTACCAGCAAATACAGCACCAATAGTTTTGCTGCTTTCGTTACTGTCTCGTTTGTCTTGGTCAAATGCCCTTATTATATGGCGTTGGATGAATTTGGGGTTAGCTCTTTTGATTCCCTGGTTGCTTGTAAAAATACTGCAAGGGAATTTCTTTTCCCGACAGGGGCTGCTGGTTTCTTCTGTTTTCCTTTCACTGATAGCTTTCCGCGAGACGATAGAATATGGCCAGACTTCTCTACTTGTTTTTGCTTTGATGCTAGCAGCCTGGTATTGGGGACAGAGGCACCCGATTTGCGGAGGTATATCTCTAGGCATTGCTTTGTCAAAATACTCTTTGACTTTCCCGGTTGCTCTACTCTTTGTATATAAGAAATGGCTCAAGGCAGCAATCATCAGCGCTCTGGTGCAGGTTGTAACTGCTTGGCTCTTGGCATTGATAACTCAAACATCGTTGCTTGACATTGCCCGCTCCTATGTCCAGGTGTTCAATTTACACAAGTCTTTGCCGGGTGTACACTTGTCTGCCAGTGTTTTCGAGGCTTGGGGCCTGCCATCATTTGGTTGGCTGGTAGCATTTTCGGTACTGATTTTCGCCCTGCTTGTGAAATGGTATTTTGGGCAGAAAGATTCCAGGGTGCGTTTCAGTCACATTACCGAGTTCAACTTAGTTACAATCATCGCCCTGTGGAACTTGCTGACTTTTTACCATCGCCGATATGATAATATAATTGGCATCCTCTTTATAGCTTTGCTGGTTTTGTGTGTCCCCAGAGCCAACGTTCAAGGGGCTGGTAGCATCTTTTATAGCCTGTTATCTCGCTCTAAGTGGGTTGTGTATGGGCTTAGCGTCGGTATAGGTCTGATCTGGGTCATGCCTGTATACCTGTTAGTAGGTGAGCAGCTTTATAGAATTCTTTACACGCTGGCTAACCTCGTTGCACTTGCCCTAGCGACCTGGCTGCTATTTAGGATCAGACTAGTAGAGACCAAAGGACAAATTTACTAGAAGACCTTAGATCCCAAAGCTCCCCAAGAGCGATAACTGACCTCAGAACGGAGTTTGGCTAGGTGCACTTGCTATTCTTAAATCACAATTACCGTTACTCCGGCACCTATTATCGCGCGATGCCAATGGCCGAGCAATTGGTAAGGCGTGGACATCATGTGACGCTGATGACTGTGTCGCCGGGCCATCGCTGGCGAGCTGTGCATTCTGAAGTCAGGGGAGTAAATATCATTGAGACACCTAATTGGGGCCAGGAGAATAGTGGCGGCGGGTACGGGCCGCTGGACAACGGGTATCGGTGCATTCACACTCTTTTGCGGAATTACGACATCATTCATGCGTTTGACCACAAGCCGAACGCGACATTTGCTGGTTTCTTAGGCCGCCTGAAGGGAGCACGCCTGGTAGTTGACTGGGCCGATTGGTGGGGTGGACCGGGCGGGATCAATGATGTGCCTCGACGAATTCCTGCCATTGGACGGTTCGAGGCATGGTGGGAGGAAAAATCCAAACTTTGGGCCGACGGCGTTGTTACCATCAGTCAGGTCCTGTATGAACGTGCGCTTAAGGTGGGATGTCCAGCCGAACGGACGCTTTATCTGCCTACGGGCGCGCCAGTGGAGCGCATCCACCCTCTACCTGTGGCTCAAGCACGCCAGGAGCTGGGTATACCACTGACCCGAAAAATTGCGGGATTCATCGGCTGTGGACAAGGCGAACTCGATATAGTCATGCAGTCGCTGCAACAACTGCCGGATCTTTGGCTCATGGTCATTGGCCCCAAGCATCCGAGAGTGTCTAAGCTGGCGGTGTCGCTCGGAGTGGCCGACCGTCTGCTTCAAACAGGTTTTGTGCCTGACGATGTCGTCGCAATCTACCTCGCCTGCGCCGATGTAATGGTTTTGCCAATGGCCGACCGACCGGCGGATAGAGGACGTTTGCCGAACAAGCTGCTGGACTACATGGCCGCCGGGCGACCGGTAGTTGCCAGCCCTGTGGGTGAAGTGAACAAGATCTTAAGCCAGCACCAGATCGGTCTCCTGGCTGAGCGAGACAATTTCGCTGAAGCTATTCACACATTGTTGACCGATATTGAACTGCGAGACGAGATGGGACGGCAAGCCAGGCACGTCGCCGAAACTGCTTTCGCCTGGCCCCAAATGATTGACCGATTAGAGAGATTTTACCTGGACTGCATTGGGTAGCCTATGCGTATCGCTATTGGTTATTGTTGGTTTCCTATCGCTTTGGGGTATCATCTGGAACGCGCATTGCTGGAATTGGGCCATGAAGTGACCTACGTGGGCACGCCCAGCCCACACCGCGCCGGATATGATCAGACCGTTCCACTGAACGAATTGGTCCAGCACCTGGCGACCTTGCCGGATCTCTATCTTTGGGTTGACCCTGGAGGGCGGTATTTCCCGCCGGGCATTGAAGACCTGCCGATTCCCACCGCGTGCTATTTGGTTGACGTCCACTTAGGCCACTGGCGGGAACAGGTCGCCCGCTTCTTCGATGGGGTGTTCATCGCACAGAAGGACTATCTGCCTGGCTTCCGTCGCGCTGTAGGCCATGACCAGGTCCACTGGCTGCCACTCGGCGCCGCACCGGATGTCCACCGCCGCCTCGACCTGCCGCGCATCTATGATGTAGGGTTCGTGGGTAACATCTCCTACGCCCACCGCAGCACACCGCGCGCCCGCCGGCTGAAAGCCATCGCAGCGAGGTGGCGTACCAACGACTTCTATCGCCACTATACGCCGGACGAAGTCGGGCAAGTCTACAGCCAGTCGCGAATTGTCTTCAACACCAGCATCGCAGGCGACGTGAACATGCGAGTATTTGAAGGCACAGCTTCCGGCGCGCTGGTGCTGACCGATTCAATTGCCAATGGCTTGGGAGAACTCTTTGAGATAGGGCGTGAGATAGTGACATACAAGAATGACGCTGACCTGTTCGACAAGATTGCCTATTATCTCGACCACGAAGACGAGCGACAGGCCATTGCTCAGGCCGGTTATGACAGAACACATACACAGCATACTTACGCACACCGTATGAAGTGGCTTCTGGAGAGGGTGACTGACCCGTCTTTCGGGCGAGTGGCGCCGATGCGTGGAGCTGATGAATCGAAACAGTGGGTCGCCCGTCGTGAAGTATATACCCACCTGTATGCTCTTGACGCTATCCTGGATGCATCACGCCGAAGAAAACGGGGTGCGTTGCAACGAGCCTGGGATGTGCTGCCGTGCTTTGTGCGCAGGCTCATATTTTGACAGGGGTTCAGGCCAATGACTGTTCCATGCCCGATATGCGGGGAAATGCAAAGTGAGTCCGCCCTCAACGTGTACGGACACATCGTTGTGCACTGTGCGGAGTGTGGCGCATTTCATCTCGACCCTTTGCCATCTGAGGAATCTGTTCAAGCCGCATATAGACGAGATGATTACTTCGAGGGCGGTCGGCGAGAAGGGTATCAGAATTACGAAGATATGCGCAAAGTCATTTTGCCCCATGCGTACCGTCGTCTCCGGCAAATCTCACGCCAGTTCGCCAATCCTGGCCGGTTGCTCGATTTTGGTTGCGCCGCCGGATATTTTCTAGAAGCCGCACAGAGCTTGGGCTGGCGCGTCGCTGGAGTCGAGATCTCACCAAGCATGGCCGAGCGCGCTGCGCAAAGGCTGCGCGCGCCAGTTGTGACTTCAATAGACAACCTGCCGGAAAAGGAATTTGAGGTGATCACCCTGTGGGAAGTAATTGAACACCTGCCCCGTCCACTTGAAGTGATGCAACGCCTGTGCAAATTGCTCGTCCCAGGTGGGCTATTGATGCTTTCCACACCTAATGCATCTCACTGGCAGGTAAGCCGAGAGCCACAGAACTGGACGGGCTTTCGTTCGATTCCTTTGCATGTTGTCTTCTTCACCGATTCATCACTGGTGACCTTGCTGGAGCGCGCCGGTTTTCAACAGATAACTATCCTCAAAACTGCTCCGTTGCCAATGCTGCCGCATTGGTTCCGCCGGCTGAGCGCCCCCCTGGAACAAAGTCTGAGCGTAGGTCAGGCCAGACCGTGGCTGGTGGCGCTGGCCACCTGGCGAGCAATTCGGGTCTTGGGATGGGCCTGGCAGAAGGCCACCCGCCCTGACGATGACATCTTTGCTACACTGGAGGCTGTCGCTTTTCGACCAAAGCCTTTGCCCCAACGTGCCGAGGTCACAACATGAAAATCTGCATTGATGTATCGCCAGCAGTGCATGGTCGAGCCGGTATAGGGCGCTATGTACTGGAGCTCGTGACAGCTTTGATAGGTCAAGATACGACCTTAGAGTACACAATTTTCTACAATCGAGCTCATGAAGCGCAGATACCTGTCTCATGGCAGCATCTCGAACGAATAGCCTTCCCATTAAGGGATAAGCCTTGGCGGCTTCAGGTTCTTCTGGCCCACCTGGCGAAATTGTCCCAAGACCGCCTGTTCCCAAACGTCGGGCTTTTTCACGCGACCGATAATCTGCTTCCTTGTTTGAAAAAGACTCACAGTGTTCTGACCGTGTATGACTTGGCATTCCGATTCTACCCAGAGACATTTACCACTCTCAATCGTTGGTTCCAGTTGTTGACTATGGGGACATTTCTCTACAGAGCACATGCCGTAATCGCCATCTCTCAAAACACCAAGAGAGACGTAGCGCAGTTGTACGGTGTTGATGAGTCCAAGATAACAGTGGTCTACGGCGGGGTAAATTCGCGTTTTCAACCGGCGTCCATTTCTGAAATTGAACATGTGCGAACTCGTTACCACCTTCCAGAACGTTATATTCTGTTTGTCGGCTCGATAGAGCCTCGCAAAAACCTTAAGGCGCTGCTCGCAGCCTTCTCGGCCATCAAACAGCAAAGAGAAGCAATTGACTCCATAAAACTGGTAATAGCAGGGAAAAGGGGATGGCTCTATGCCGATTTTTTCCAGCAACTTCGTACATCAGGACTTGAGAATGAAATCATATTGCCCGGCTTCATCGCCGATGAGGATTTACCAGCCCTTTATAGTGCTGCCGATGTTTTTGTCTTTCCATCGTGGTACGAAGGTTTCGGCCTGCCAGTACTGGAGGCCATGGCCTGCGGCACACCTGTGGTCTGTTCAAACGTGTCGAGTTTGCCTGAGGTCGCAGGTGAAGCGGCTTTGATGGTGGCCCCAAACGACGTTCGCGGCTTTTGTGAGGCCATCACCCGGACGTTGACCGATGCCGTGTTGCGCCAAGAGTTGATTGGGCGAGGGTTTCGCCAGGCTGCGCGGTTCACATGGGAGAAAACTGCACAACAAACGCTCGCGGTTTATGAACAAGTAACTGCACGAAAGGGACAGAAACGGTGATCCACGTCGTCTTCGACGCGCGCAGCGTCACAGACCATTACCCTGGCATCGGGCGGTATGGCAGCGGCCTGACCCAGGCGCTGGCCCGACAGGACGACCTGCGGCTGACGCTGCTGATTGATCCACGTGCCAGCCGCACGTTTCACTCCCTGCCCGACGTTGAGTGCGTCCCCGTGCCCTGCAGTCCGCGCTCGCTCAGCCAGCAGTGGGCTGTGCCCGCCCTCTTGCGCCGTCTGCGAGCCGACGTATACCACTCACCATACTATCTGATGCCCTATCGCAAGACCTGCCCTAAGGTAGTGACATTCTATGACCTCATCCCGCTCGTCGTCAGCGGAACACACCCGGCTTTGTTCCGCTTGTTCTTCCGTCTGGCGCATCGCCTGGCGGCAGCGGCAGCGGACCGCATCATTGCCATCTCGCAGTCCACAGCCGCCGACCTGGAGCGGCTCGGTGCGCCGAAAGACAAGATAACCGTCATTCCGTTAGGAGTGGGCGGCGAGTTTCGGCCTCGTTCGCCGCAGGAAGTCGAGGCATTGCGCCAGCGCTACGGTTTGCCGGAACAGTTCGCCCTGTATGTCGGCACGAATAAGCCACATAAAAATCTGCCGCGCCTGGTGAAGGCCTGGGCATTGGCGTCCAGGTGGGCGCCTGCCCTGGGGGCGAGCTGGACGTTGGTCGCCGCCGGGCGAGAAGACCCACGCTACCCGCGCGTGGTAGACCTGGCTGTCACTTATGGAGTCCGCGTATTAGCCATCGGCCCGGTGCCAGAAGGCGACTTGCCTGCACTCTATTCGGTGGCATCGCTGTTCATCTTCCCTTCGCTGTACGAAGGCTTCGGCCTGCCTGTGCTGGAGGCGATGGCCTGCGGCACGCCGGTCATCTGCTCGAACACCTCCAGCCTGCCAGAAGTCGCCGGCGATGCCGCGCTGATGGTAGACCCGACGGACGTTCAGGCTCTGGCCGAGAGCATCAGGTTCGTCCTGATGGAAGACGCACTGCGGAAAGAATTGACGATAAAGGGCCTGGCCCGCGCCGCCGAATTCTCATGGGAGCGGACGGCGCGGGAGACATGGGGTGTCTACAAGGCGGAGGCTGGTAATTGAAGGGAAAAACTGGTTCTGATTGGCTGCCTGTAATTATCTTGTTGTTCGGTTTTGGGATGCTGGTGTGGGAGTTGGGCAAAAGAAGCCTGTGGTGTGATGAGATATTTACGGCAGAAGTGGCGGCGTATTCACCCGGTCAGATCGTCAACGTGGTCGCGGCGGATGTCCACCCTCCATTTTACTTTCTCTTGATGGGTTTATGGACCAGACTTTTCGGGCTGGGCGAGTTCTCGTTGCGATTGCCATCCGTATTCAGCGCTGCACTTGGTTTGTGCCTGACCTGGCAGTTAGGGAAACAAATGGCTAGCCGCCAAGTTGCCCGTGTGGGGATGGGTTTCATGGCTTTTTCGCCTTTGTTCATCGAGTTTTCGCGTATGGCCCGCTACTATTCTTTGGTCTTAATGCTCAGTGTACTGGCGACATCGTTGTTTATCGCCGCCTGGCAGCGGGAAAAATGGTGGAAATGGCTTGCCTACGGTTTGGTGGGTATGCTTGGTCTGTACACGTTCTATCTGAGCTTTGCCGTAATCCTGGGGCATGGGTTGGCATTGGTTCTGTCCAGAGGAACAGTACGCCAGTTAAGAAAATGGATTGTCAGCGCGGCAGTCCCCATCGTCGTGTTCATCCCTTTCCTGACGATTCTGACCGGGCAAATGGGCAATGCGGCGCAGAGGCACGCCGATTTTTCCAGAAGCGTGGTGGGGGCCGTGCTCGCAGTTATTTACTCTGCCTACAGCTTCAGCGTTGGTGAAACGATCTTCCCGTGGGTTCTGTTTGCCGCGCCTGCTGTCCTGACCGTGCTCGGGACGATGGTCTGGGGAGCCTGTAAGCTATCGGGGCAGTGGCGCACTTTGTTTGTGGTGTTGATCGCACTTCCATTCTCTCTTATCGTGTTGACGATCATGTTGATTTCGACAGGGACCCCCTTCCTGAATGTGCCAGTGCGAGGTCTGTTCATACTTCCCTATCTAGCCATACTATTTGCATTCGGTTTTGCATCGCTGCCACGTGCAAGCTGGCGGATTGGTGCTGCGGCCCTCATCGGGATGGCGTGGGGACTCTCTCTTTTCAACTATTACAATGCTCAGCAATTCATGAACCCTATTTATATCATTCCGGCCCGCCAGGTCGCCGAACAAATTGCCGCCGAGGCCGACGCCGAAGACGTCGTCATTGGGGAGCAAGACAGCGGGTTTAGCTACTACTTCAAACCCCTTCAGAGTGATACGCCGTATTTTGAAGCGCTGCAGCGAGACATGATTCTGGATTACCTTTCCCATCACGCTGTAAAGCGGATATGGCTGGTCACTATTGGGCGCGACGGAACGCGCGATATGCTCCCCACAGCGCTAATGGACTGGCTGCGAGAGAACTATTCGCTGGTCACAGAACGCGGCTACGCCGAGCAAGATCCGACATACCGTCAGCTTAAAGAGTGGTTGCTCCATCGCCCTGCTTACCGGTACAAGCTCCTGGTTCAGGTATATGAACCCAAAGCACCCTGAATCGAGGGAAATCCTATTGAATTGGAGATCAATTGAAAGTACTCCACATCTACAAAGACTACTACCCTGTCCTCGGCGGCATCGAAAATCACGTCGGCATGTTGGCCAGAGGCCAGGCCAGGCGAGGGCTGGACGTCACCGTGCTGGTGACTCATCCGGGGCGAGGCGCAGATGACGCCAGCGTGGACGGCGTGCGGCTGATCCGCGCCAGAAGGTTGATGACCTTGGCTTCGACGCCGCTCAGTGTCAGCCTTTTTGCCCAGGTAGCCAGGCTCTCGCCAGACATCACCCACTTGCATTTTCCGTACCCCATCGGCGAGCTGGCTCACCTGCTGCTGGGGCACAGCCGCAAGACCGTTATCACGTATCACAGCGACATAGTGCGCCAGCGCAACATGCTACAGTTTTATCGTCCGCTGCTGGAGCAGGTGCTAAAGAGGGCCGACCGCATCCTGGCTACCTCGCCGCAATACATCGCCAGTTCACCGTTCCTCAGCCGATTCGCCGCAAAGTGCACAGTCGTCCCGCTGGGCGTGCCCCTGGATCGGTTCGACCAACCTGATTCCAGTGAAGTCGCTTCATTGCGCGCAAAGTGGGCCGGGCCAATCCTGTTGTTCGTTGGACGATTGCGCTACTACAAAGGCTTGAACTATCTCATGGACGCCGTGGGCGCAGTGAATGCGACGTTGTGGGTGGTCGGCAGTGGCCCGATGGAAGCAGAATGGCGGGCCTATGCCGCCAGCTTGCCATGGCGCGAGCGTATCGTGTTCTGGGGTGAAGTGCCGGACACATTGTTGCCGGCCTATTATCACGCCTGCGACGTATTTGTGTTGCCGGCCTGCGAGCGTAGCGAAGCTTTCGGCGCAGTCCAGATCGAAGCGATGGCCGCCGGCAAGCCGGTGGTCTGCACCGAACTGGGCACGGGCACATCATTCGTCAACCAGCACGGCGTCACCGGTTTCGTCGTGCCGCCGCGCGACCCGGCTGCGCTGGCAGATGCCATCAATTGCCTGCTGTCGGATGAGAGCCTGCGCCTTCGCATGGGGGAAGCCGGGCACGAACGCGCGCGGACCGAGTTTAGCGAAGAGGTAATGGTTGAGCGGGTAATAGACGTGTATCGTGAGCTACTTTCCAGTTCGTAACCCTGCCCGGCGTGGGGGGCCAGACGTCTGGCATGAAAGCATACCAGGGCGAGAGCCCGAAGCACTGTACGCCTGGCCCAGCCCGCTGTCCCACACAACCGGGCAAGGCGTACAGTGCGAACCATAAGAATCTTATTCGGGCAGCCAGGAATGCGCCCCAGCCCTACCAGCGTTTATGCCTGAGACGGGTCGCGAACCACGCGGCCAGCAGGCTGTTGAACTGGCACGCCGCTTGGTGCGGCCGGTTGTTGCGCGGCCGGCCGTTCGACGAAGCGCGGTTTCTGGCCCAGGAGCCTCCGGACGAATGTCTCCAAACTGTCCAGGTAACTGTAAACGGTTGGGATCACCACCAGAGAGAGCAGCGTAGATGTCGTCATGCCGCCGATGACAACCGCAGCCAGCGGCGCACGCGATTCTGCGCCGGCCTCCAGCTTTAGTACAAGTGGGATCATGGCGAAGATGATGGCCGCTGAGGTCATCAGGATGGGCCTCATCCGCTGCTTGCCAGCCTGGATCAGCGCGTCCGTACGCGACATCCCCCGTTCGCGCAAGATGTCCGTGAAGTCAACCAGCAAGATGCCGTTCTTGGTGACCAACCCCATCAGCATGATCAGGCCCAACAGTGAGAAGATGTTCAACGTGTTGCCCGTCAACACCAACCCGCCAAACGCGCCCACCAGCGAGACCGGCAGGGAGAACATGATGGCAAACGGCGACACCAGCGACTCGTACAGCGCAACCATCAGCATGTAAATCAGAATGACCGATAGGAACAGCGCCTGGAACAACGACGCGAAGGACTCGCTCATCATCTTGACCATGCCGGTCTCTGGGATGTGATACCCTTCCGGGAACGGCACCTTTTCCTGGATGGCTTTCCTGACAGCAGTGTTGACTTCACCCAACGCCGCACCTTTGTTCAGGTTGGCCGAGACTGTGATGGTACGTTCACGGTTGTAGCGGTGAATCTCGGTTGGAGACTTGGCCTGTGCCAGATGGGTCACCTGGCTCAGCCGAACCGGCACGCCGTCTTTGGTAAAGGTGATGGGCAACAGGCCCAACTGATTGGGGTCCTGCCGGGTAGTCTGGTTGGCGATCACTGTCAGGTCCAGCTCCGGCTGGCCTTCAACGCGGAAGGTTGACACCTTGCTGCCCGCGATGGCGGTGCGCAGCACCGCCCCGACCTGAGCGGCAGTCAGGCCCAGGTCCTGCGTGCGGCTGCGGTCAACCACCAGTTGCACCTCCGGCGACCGTTCGGCCTGCATGTTGCGCACGCTGACTATGCCCGGCGTCTCTTTCATCACCTGTTCTACTTGTTTAGCCAGATCAATCAGGGTGTCAATGTCCGGCCCGGCGATCATCATTTGCAGGTCGCCTTGCGAGGCTCCAGTCTGAATGGAGCCAGCCACGGAGATCTGGATGTTGGCGTCAGGGATGTGCTGCGTCTTGAGGCGTAAATCCTCGGCTATCTCGGCTGATGAACGTTTGCGCTCGCGTTTCCCCACCAGGTTGACGGTCAATTGCGCGCCAGATGGGCCCAATTGATTGAAAACATTCCCTCCTTTCGAGCCTATCTGAGCCAATACGTTGCGGGTCTCCGGGTAAGCCAGGGCGATTTCTTCCACCTGTCTGGCAACCGTATCCGTGACCTCCAGGCTGGTTCCGCCTGGCATGTTGATGCTGACCAACACTTGGCCGGTATCCTCTTGGGGCATAAACTCGGCAGACAGCAGACCGAGCGGCAGCAAAGCAAAAGCTCCTGCCAACGACAGACCGGCGACCAGCAGAACGACCGGCCTGTGACGCAAGCTCCAACCCAACAAGCGGCCGTATATGTTGGTCAGCCCGCCATAGCCCCGCTCCCACGCCCTGGTGAACTTGCCCCACAACCCTCGTGGCTCAAATTCGCCTTTCAACCAGCGAGCAGCCAGCATCGGCGTAAGGGTAAAGGAAATGAAGAGCGAAAACAGCACTGCCGTAGCGATGGTAATGCCATATTCTTTGAAGAATTGCCCAACCAGGCCGGACATGAAGGCAACGGGCAGGTAGATCACCACATCGCAGAAGGTGATGACCATCGCCGCCAGGCCAATCTCGGCCCGGCCGTTGAGCGCAGCTTCCTCCGGCGGCTCGCCCATACCCAGATGGCGCACGATGTTCTCCAGCACCACCACCGAGTCATCCACCAGGACGCCGATGACCAACGCCAGCGCCATGAGCGATACGTTGTTCAGGCTGAAGCCGAGTGCGTACATCACCAGAAAAGTCGAAATCAGTGAGGTGGGCACGGCCAGGAGCACAATGAGCGTACTGCGCCACAGGTGCAGGAAGAACAGCAACACCACGCCAACGATCAACACGGCCAGGAACAGGTCAAAAACGACCGCATCAACTGCTGCTTCGGTGTAGGTCGTGTCGTCGTTGACCACCTCCAGGCTCATCCCGGCGGGCAGAGAGCCGTTCAGCTCTTCCATGGCCTTGTGAATGTTTCGCGATGTCTGGACGGCGTTGGCATCGGATTGCTTGGTAATGCTCAGTGAGACGGTCTCCTGTCCATTGAGCCGCAGCTTCTCCTCGATGTCCTTGTGGGTATCGGCTACCTGGGCGACGTCTTTGACATACACCCGGCTGCTGCCGAAGCTCACCAGAGCGTTTTCGATTTCCTGCAAACTGGAAAAACGGCCCAGCGAACGCACGGCAGCCCGCTGTGCACCGGTCGTAATCGAACCGGCTGGTACATTGACATTCTCTTGCATGAGTGCGCCGGCCAGTTGCGTGAGCGAAACATGGTAGCCAGCCATTTTCAGCGGGTCAACCTGCACCTGAATCTCTTGTTCCAGACCACCGGTCACGTTGACGGCAGCCACGCCTTGCTGCGACAGCAAGCGCGGCTTGATGACGTCGGTGGCAATCCGATATTTCTCCTCCAACGACTGCGGGCCGTTAATCGCCAGGTTCATAATCGGAAATGCGCCGAGGTCTGCTTTGTAAATGGTCGGCGTTTCAGCATCATCGGGCAAGGACACGTTGTCCAGAGCACGCTGGACGTCAATTGCGGCCTGGTCGCTGTTGACGTTCGTTTTGAACACCGCCAACACAACCCCGACGCTTTCCCGCGCCGTGGACTGCATGTAATCAAGGCCCGACACACCCGCTACTGCATCCTCGATGGGCTTGACAACTTCAAGCTCGATGTCTGCCGGCGATGCGCCTGGATAGATGACGATTGTCGCCACAAAGGGCAGGTTGAGCTCGGGATAGCGGTCCACTTTGAGCAAAATATATCCGTTCAGGCCCAAAATGATCAGACCCAGAACGATCATCAGCATAGTGAGCGGCCGACGGACGGCCAGTCTGGTAAGCCCCATACGCATTCTCCTTTTTGTGACATCTTATGTCAAACAGAGAGCCATAGCCCTGTGAGAGCTATGGCTCTCTGGTCGGGTTTCTTTCAAAACAGCCGTTTTTTGAGCATTCGGCCGACGAAATGGGCTCCTAACCGTTAACGACCTGCACCACATCGCCCGGTTGTAGAGTGCTGAGGCCAGACACCACCACCTGCTCGCCCAGGGCCACACCAGACCTGATCTGCACCATGTCTTTCTGGGTCAGGCCGGTGGCAACGGCCCGCTTCTCTACCCGGTCGCCGACCACAACGAACACATACGATTGCCCGTTTTCGGTGTTTACCGCCGTCTTAGGCACCATCAGAGCGTTGGCATATTGTTCCATGACCAGGTTCACTTCGGCAAACATTCCGCCGCGCAGCGGATGTTTCACCTCATCCGGTTTGATGCGCACCTCGAACGTGCGATCGGCAGCGTTGGCTGTGGGCGCGATTAGCGACACCCGGCCGGCGAAGGTCTGGCCCGGATAGGCCGCCACGCTGATCTTGGAAGGCTGGCCCTTGGCAACCTCGCCAATACGAGATTCTTCCACCCTGATGACCACTTCGACATCATCGGAGACGATGGTCGCCAAAGCCGCCGTCGGGGCGGCCATCGAGCCAACCGAGACTGGCAATTTCGACACGACGCCAGAAATCGGCGCCCGCACGACTGTCTCTTTGACCTGAATCTCCATCAGGTCAACCGCCGCTTTGGCTTGCAGATACTGCGCGGCCGCCAGGGCCAGGTCCGATTCGCGATACGGGTTCTTCGCCAGTTCCAACTGCGCTTTGGCTTGATCGACCATTGCCTGCGCAGCGCGGATGTCTTCCGGCTTGGCGCCGGCCATCGCCTCTTCATACTTAGCGCGAGCGGCCTCATACGCAGCGGTCGCTTGCTGCAACGCTACGGACTGCGGCATCATGCCTTTGGCATCGTACCACGCGATTTGGTCGTAAGCGGCCTGGGCTGCCTGTAAGGCGGCGCGCGCCTGCACCTCTGCCGCCTTCGCCATGGCCTGTTCGTTCTCGTTCAAAGGAGCTTTGACGCGGTCCAGCTTTGCCTGCGCGGCCTCCACCGCCGCTTGAGCGGCAGCGATTTGCTCTGGGCGACCTCCCTCACGCATCTGTTCAATTTTGATTTCAGCAACTTTGAGCGCGGCCTGGGCCTGTTCCAACTGCGCCTTCAGCGTGTCGGATTCGATGACCGCCAGAACATCGCCCTTGTCAACGTGGTCGCCGAGCTGGACTTCCACTTTCTCAATGCGGCCGCTGGCCTTCGGTATGACATCTACCTCAGCGGCTGGCTTGACGCTGCCCGAATACGTGACCACCGTTTCGACCGGTCCCATCTGAACGCGGGCGACCTGAACGGGTGTGCCCCGCCGTTCATCTTCGCCCAATTCGGTGGCGTTGGCTCGCGGGGCGGCCACCAGTTGGCTGCCACCGCTTAGCAATGCGCTGGCAACGGGAATGGCGACGATGCCAATCACCAGTCCAATGACAAACAACAAGATTATCTTCGACTTCTGCATTCTAAATCCCCCCGCTGAATTGTTTAGCAAAATAACAATTTAGCAACACTAAATATACCACTGATGGACAAAATTGTCAAGTCTTCCTGAAGTGAATTTTTTACAGGTCGTCATTTTATGGACATACTGTCGCATAACTCTATTATAATTGGGGATTTGTTGCCTGTCAATAGGTCACATTTCCCATGAGATTACTCGTAGGCCAGCGCCTCGCGCACCGTCACCCGTGAGGCGTTGCGCGCCGGAATGACGCTGGCTGCAGCGGCGACCACGACGACGACGGCCAGCCAGATCACTGCCCCGCCCGGCGAGAAGGTATAGCTCAGCGGCGATTGCCAGAAAGCAATCCCGACCGCGTCGCTCAGCACTTTGCTTAACGGCAAAGCCAGCAAGGTGCCAATGAGCCAACTCAACAGGCCGATAATGAGCCCCTCTACCACAAATACCTGAATCACTGCTCTGTCGGATGCGCCGATAGCCCGCATCACGCCGATTTCGCGCGTACGCTCCAGCACATTGATGCTCATCGTACCCATCAGCCCCAGTCCACCCACGACCGCCATCAATACGGCCATGATCAGCAGCAGTACGACGATGATGTTGAACGTTGCTTCGACTTCTGCCCGTTCCTCCGCGATTTTGACCACCGCGCTGACATTCAGACCAAGTTGGTCAAAGTGACGTTCAACCAACTGTGCGACGCGCGCCTGGGTATCGGCGTCATGCTGCTCGGTTACTATACACACACTGCTGACCCGACCCATCTCGGCTGTGAGGCGGGCGAGATAAGAGTAGTTCACGTATGCGAACGGGGCGAGCCATTGGGAGACGCCGACCAGTCGCCACTTTGTCTTTTTCCCTGCGATTTTCAAAGTGATTTCGTCGCCCAATTGGATGTCGGGCTCATCTTTCAAGAAATTCGAGGTGATGACAATGGCATTTTCGTCCTCCGGCAATAGAAAACGTCCCTGGCTGATGACCGGCTGTACCAGGCCGGAGCCCTCCGGTGCGGCAAACATAAAGAGTTGTCCGCTCTCTGTGTCATCCGGGCGCACCCGTCGCGCGGCCACGAAATAGACGCCGATGGCGTCCACCACCCCAGGCACAGCCATCGCCTGCTCCTGCAACTCGGTCATGCGATAAGGCTTATTGAGCATCACCCAGACATCATACTTCCACACATTTAGCAAATCGTCCAGGGTCAGGAGCAAGGAGGCTTGCACAGTGAATACGGAAATGAAAATGGCCCCACCCAAAGTAAGGGTCAGCAGTGTGAGAGCCAGGCGACCTTTGCGGCGAAACGTGTTGCGCAGGGACAACAACACGGGTCTCGACAGGCCTCGAATCTGCTCGACCAGGCGGTCCACCCAGCTCGCGCCGAACTGCGCCTGGCCCAGGCCATAGTCGCTCATAGCCTGATAAGCTGTGATCTGTGATCCCTTGATGACAGGATAGAGCGCCGCCAGGACCGGCGTAATCATGCTGACAGCAAACTGGACGGCGACGACCTTCGGAGGCGCGCTGAAACTCGATAGATCAAAATTGAACAGGCCCGCCATGAACTGACAGAACAGCCGGGCACCCAGCGCGCCGAGCGGCGCCGCAACGAGCAACGCCAACAGGCCAAAACTCAGCACCATAGCCATGTACATGCCCATGATCTGGTCGCTGCGCGCGCCAATCGCTTTCATGATGCCTATTTGACGCACTTGTTGAGCCAGAATAGCCGAAATGGTATTGACAATCAGAAAACCGCTCAAGACCAGAGACAACCCACCCAGCACGCCCAACAACAACAGCATCGTATTGATGGTCTGCTGCAAGGGATGCTCGCCGGGTTGGTAAACCATCGTAAAGAATACCGCCCGTCCACTCCGTTCAATTTTGCGCTGGACTTTCTTGGCGACTTCCGAAATGTGCTCTTTGTCGAAATAGTTCTCTGCGACGGTAAAGTACATTTCATTGTAATTGCGCGATTCTCCCAGCCATGCCATTGTGTCAAATGTCACGTAGCCGTAGATGCTGCCGTCGAACATGGCCGGCATACGTGACAGGTCATGAGTTACGCCAGCTACACGCATCTGGCGAATTTTGCCGCTGGGCGTTTTGATGCGCACGACATCGCCTTCTTTGGCGTTGGCCAGCCCCAACGCCGACCGCTCGATGAGAAGCTGGCGCAGCGGTGGCGGCCAATCGCCGCTCTGTGGACGCACCTTGTTAATCCGCATGTCTTTGTAATTTGAGATGGCAATCACGTCAATGTTACGCCATTCCTCCGGGCCAACCTGTAGCCGCATGGTTACGTTGCTTCGGCCTTCAGCTTCACCCACTTCCCTCATATCCCTGACCGCTTTGACCAGGTTATCGTCGAAGGCTTCGGCAGTCATGATCATGGCATTGGCCGGGTTTATCGAGAGATAGCTGCGGGTCATGTCCTCGGACAAAACGCCCTGCGAGATCATAATCGCGCCTACGGCGAATACGCCGACCGCGACCGATAGAACCACCAGGATTGTACGTGTTTTGTTCAACCACAGGTCGGCCAGCACTTTACGCCAACGTGGTCTGAGCATGGGCTAACCTCCACGCGGCCTCAGCGGCCGCGTTATTTGCACCAGGCAGGCATCAGGTCAAGGCTCAGGCCAGGTATAACCTGGCTCTGGACGCCACCTGACGATGCCAGGGACGACAACGTCACACATTATACTCCATTGTGATAGAAGAGAGAAGCTCCGTGTGAGCTATCTTTGTGTTTCTTTGCGATTTATTGTATACTCTGCCTGCTGATACCCGGACACCACGAGGTAGCAAAACAGTGATCGAACGACCCATCAAAGCGGTGCTATTCGACATGTACGGGACGCTCCTTTTTGAAGAAGGCGGGCTGGAGTACCGCTACATGGAGGTAGCCCGACGCGCTGGACTGGATGAACGCCTGTTTATCGAGGCGCGCAACCGCAGTATGCACGCCACCTTAACCGGAGAGATTCCAAACGGTGTGGAGCGTGCTAAGGTCATCCTGAAGGACATGGGGCTGACGCCCGCTGAAGAAAAAGCGCGCCTGTTGGCGCAGGCTGAGGAGGACGTGCGTATGCCGGCGGTGCACCTCTACCCGGCTACTCTCCCGACCCTCAGGGCGTTGCGCAGGCGAGGGTATCGTCTGGGGTTGATCTCCGACTGTACCTACCTGTGGAGGCCAGTCTTGCGTTTGATGAGACTTGAGGACAAGTTCGACGCAATTACCCTCTCGTGTGAGGTCGGCATGACCAAACCCGAACCGGCCATGTATTTGAGGACTTGTGAGGCCCTGGGTGTTCGCCCCGCGGACTGTGTATTCGTTGGAGACGGAGGCAGCGACGAGCTCCAGGGGGCGCGCGCGTTGAACATCGTCGCCATACTGGTCGATCAAGAATGGGGTGTATGCCATGGCGGAGAGCAGCCACACTACGACTACATCATTCACAACTTGTGCGAGCTGCTCGACTTACTACCGCCGAAAGCGGCCCAGGACTAACCCCATCGCGGTCTGAGGAGTGGGCGAATTGTGGGATGTGATCGTTGTCGGAGCCGGGCCAGCCGGCGCGTCAACCGCTTACTTCCTGGCGCAGCGAGGCGTATCTGTGCTCTTGTTGGACCGCCAGGCATTTCCACGGGACAAAGTGTGCGGCGACGGAGTCTCGGCGAAGGGATTGGCCGTCCTCGAGCAGATGGGCCTGGCGGAGTGGATAAGCCAGCACGGATTCGTCGAGCCCCACACCCTGTTGATCTCAGGGCCGGATGGCTCATCGGTCGCCATGGACTATACCCATGCGCCGTTTTGCTACGGCCGGGTAATCCCGAGGCGGGTGTTAGACAGCGCGCTGGTCAACCAGGCCGCAGTCGCTGGAGCACACCTGGTCGAAAACTGCCACGTGCGTCTGTGCGAGCGCATTGGCGGCAGGGGAGTACGGGTTTCAGGTATACAGGCAGGTCGGTCATGGTTTTCTGACGCCCGTTTGCTGGTATTGGCCGAGGGGTCCCGGGCTGCGTTGAGTAAGCAATTGGGCTTGACGCGCAGCGACCCAGACCTGGCGGCCATTCGTGGATATTTCGCCGAGGAATCCTGCCCCAACGATAGGCTGGAAATTCACTACGGCAAAGCAATCTCACCCGGCTATGCCTGGATATTTCCGTTGGGGGACGGTACGGCCAATGTCGGATTGGGGACTTTCCTGCAGCAAGTCAGGCGGCGGCTCAACCTGGCCTCGGAATTGGAACGTATTATGGCCGAAAACCCATACTTTCGGCAGCGGTTGACAGCCATCGCCGGGCGGCTCTCTGTGAAAGGATTTACCTTGCGAACTGACTTGACCAAGAGCCGCCTGTATGCCGACCATGTCGTGGTCGTTGGAGAGGCAGCCCACCTGGTCAACCCACTGACCGGAGAAGGGATTGCGCCCGCTCTGGTCAGCGGCCAGGCGGCGGCTGAACACATACACAAGGCACTGGAACGCGGCCATTTCTCGGCGGCAGCATTAGCGTCCTATGGCGATGACATAAGAAGCCGTTATGCTGCCGACCATCGCGCGGCTCTCTGGCTGAGGCGATTGTTGAGTCGCCCTGGTGTGGTGAACCGCATCATCCGCAAGGCGAGAGGCGATAAGGACCTGGCATTGACCTTGGGCCTGGTCATAATTGGAGTGTCTTCTCCGACAACCTTGCTGAAGCCATCTATGGTGTTCCGTTATTTGTTGTGAATCGAGTCTTTTTAATCGCTGAGGGAGAACATGAAGACAAAGAAGGATTTCTTGCTGGTGGGTGTGGGCGGCCAGGGAACCATTCTGGCCAGTGATGTCTTGGTTGATGTCGGCGGGCGAGTCGGCTACGATGCCAAGAAATCGGAAATTCATGGCATGGCCCAGCGCGGCGGGAGCGTGAGCAGCCATGTGCGTTGGGCGGAAAGAGTATACGCGCCGTTCATTGGCGATGGTGAAGCCGATTACTTCCTGGCTTTCGAGAAACTGGAGGCGGTTCGGCAGGTCGGGTCGCTCAAGCCGGGCGGAATCATCATCGTTAACGACTATCGGATACCGCCCGTGTCGGTTAGTTCGGGCGGCGCGACCTACCCCTCCGATGATGAAGTGCGTCGAATATTGCAGCAGGTCAGCCCGGATATCTACTTCGTGCCAGGCACTCAAATCGCCGACGAGCTGGGCAATGCACGAGTAAGCAATGTGGTATTGCTGGGCGCGCTCTCAAAGTTCCTGGATGTCGCCGAGGGTGTCTGGCTCGACGCCCTGGCCAGGCGTGTGCCCGAGAGGTTCATAAGCATCAATCAACGGGCTTTCTTGCGCGGGCGAGAGACTACGTAGGACCGAAGGCCGCAATAGTGTGACCAAACACCCGAAAATCCGCGTGTTACATATTGAAAAAGACTTGTCCGACCGGCTGTTGGTCCGACTGGCTCTTATGGCAGAGTGGGGCGGAGTCACCCTGCTGGAAGCGGACAATGGGCCATCAGGGCTTGCTCTGGCGCGCCGCGACACGCCCGATGTCGTGTTGTTGGACATTGCTCTGCCGGGCATGAGTGGGTACGAAGTCGCCAACCGCCTGAAAAGCGTGCCTGACTTTCGGCACGTGCCGGTCGTGGCGTTGACCGCGCTCAACGGGCCGGGAGACCGGGAACGCGCGCTGGCGGCCGGGTGTGATGGCTATATCCTGAAGCCATTCCATGCCAAACACTTTGCCCTCGAGCTTCAAGAGTACATTGAAGGGAAGCGAGAGACACTCACTCCGGAAGAGGAAAGGCAGGCTCTCCGTGAAATTGCGAATCTCTTTGCAAGCCGCCTGGAAGAAAAGTGCTGCGAGCTGGCTCAGGCCCAGGCATCTTTAGAGGAATCAAGGCAATTGTCCTCCAAATTCATCGCTCTGGCGGCGCATGAACTGCGCACCCCTTTGACAATCGTGCAGGGTTACCTGGGGATTCTGCTGGACGCGGTTCAGGAAGGAAGGCCCTATGATCATGTGGAGTCTCTGGAGGCTGCTGGCGGACTGAAAAGAGGGGTGCAACGACTAAGCGACATTGTGGACAGAATTATTGACGTAGCCAGACTGGAGGCCAACCTTCTGCAATTGAATCTCGCCGAGATTTCAGTTGGTGCAATTGTGCGCACGGCGGTGAATGACCTGCGGTCGGCGATTGAAGCCAGGCGACAGCAGGTCAACGTCGCCCAATTCGATGATCTACCTAAAGTGCGGCTCGACCCTCAACGGATGTACCAGGTCTTTGTAAATATCCTTGAGAATGCCATCAAGTATACGCCGGACGGAGGCCAAATCTCTGTGACCGGTTCGGTCATTCCCGCCCAAGCCATCCCCGGTCATCAAGATTTCGCGCCACAAACGAGCTTTTTCGTAGACGTAGCGGTTCGAGACAGTGGCATAGGAATTGCAGCGGAAGACATTGAGCGCATTTTCCAGGGTTTCTATGAAGTCAAAGACAGTTCGCTCCATAGCACGAGCAAGTATCAATTTCTGGGCGGGGGGATTGGCCTGGGACTGGCGACGGCCAGAGGAATCGTTAAGAAACATGGTGGCTGGCTATGGGCAGAAAGTCCTGGCTGCAACTTAGAAAAGTGCCCCGGCAGTTGTTTCCACATCGCACTGCCTATTCGGAGGGGTGCATCCGAAATTCGCTGAGTCGCCTGAAATTCTGGATGCACCTCATGACGCAGGTCATTTGGCCGCGAGCGGCCGGAAGAGTATAATGAGACCGGTTAGCGAAATCACACGCTCAGGCTCTGCGACCTGGCATAGCTGAAACTATCGAGTTTTGGAAGGAATATGAGACGGACATGCTGACAATCCTGTCGCTCTTAATTGTTTTGAGTATTCTGGTGTTCGTGCACGAGTTGGGCCACTTTGTCGTGGCTAAGCGTTCTGGCATTCGAGTAGAAGAATTTGGCTGGGGCTATCCTCCTCGCTTGCTCAAAGTCTGGGAACATGACGGCACGATCTATAGCATCAATGCCATACCGTTCGGTGGCTTTGTGCGCATGCCGGGTGAGGATGACCCGGCGGTGGCGGATGGGTTTGCTTCTCGACCCAAGTTGACCCGCCTGGCCGTGCTGTTCGCCGGGCCCTTTATGAACTTCGTTCTGGCAGCCGTCTTGTTCGCCTTGTCGTTTATGATTGGGATGCCTTCGCCCGTTGGGGAGCAGGTGATTATCGTCAGCGTCAGCGCCGGGTCTCCGGCGGCCGAAGCAGGCCTTCAGGAAGGGGATATTGTGCTCAAGATGAACGGCGAAGCGGTGGCTGGCCTGTCCGACTTCATCGCGCGAACCGAAGCATCGAAGGGCACCGAAGTCACCCTGACTATCGAGCGGAACAAAGAGGTGTTGACCGTGGCATTGACGCCGCGAGTCAATCCCCCACAGGGGCAGGGGGCGATGGGCGTGGCGATCAATGGGAAACCTCTCGCGTGGGAAGTCAAACACTTGCCGCCGGGCCAGGCTATCCTGAACGGGGTGCAACAGACAGTCGAGGTTGTCCTGCTGACTGTTTCCGCGCCTGTGCTCCTGCTGCGAGGCAGCATCTCGCCTGAGGCCGCGCGGCCGGTCGGGCCGGTAGGTATCGCGCGTATGACTGGCGACGCGGCGGCTCAGGCAGTGCACGAGGGATGGTGGTTTCCCGTGATTCAGCTCACCGCATTCATCAGCGCGGCGTTGGGCATCACCAACCTGCTGCCCATTCCCGCGTTGGATGGCGGGCGAATTCTGTTCATTTTAGTCGAGGCAATACGACGCAAGCGCATTGACCCCAAGAAAGAAGGCTTAATCCACCTGATTGGCATGGCGCTGATTCTGGCTCTCATGTTCCTGGTCACCGTGCAAGACATCATCTCACCTCTGCCATCCATAGAATGGCCCAGCCCATTTTGATCTGGAAAAGGGTTGACACCCCATGAAGTGTGAGAAATGTGAGCAGGTGATAGACGACCCCTCTTTGGCGGTTTGTCCCGAATGTGGTCAAGACCTGAAACAACACCAAACCAAAAGGTGCTATCGCTGCGGTAGAATTGTGAATCGGTGGTGGAAGCTGTGCCCGCAGTGTGGCGCCGAGCTGGACCGTCCCTATTTTGCCTGGTGGATACTGCCTTTGCCCATCCTTGCGGTCGCCTTGCTGGTCCTGTTTTTCGCGCCGCAGTTTAGATTTCTGTCGTTCCAGATATCCATTCCTGTGCTTGACCAATTGCCGGCGGTCGCGATCGTACCGCCTACGTCCACAGCAACCCATACGCCCGTCCCGACATTCACGCCGTCACCTACGCCGACGGAGATACCGACGCCCACGCCGACCAATACGCCGACACCTACCGACACACCGACCGCCGCGCCGACCGACACGCCCACTCCGACGGTTGAAGCTACCACGCCGAGGCCCAGGCCGCCTACCGACACTCCGACGGCGACGCCCACGGACACGGTGACGCCCACGCCCACGATGGTCTATCGCGCGCCAGTTTTGCTGTCGCCCGAAGACGAGGCGAGAATATCGGGCGAGGGCACGCTGATCGAGCTCCGTTGGGAAGGGCCTTTCGCGCTGGCACCAAACGAATGGTACGGCCTCAGCGTGCGCTACACCAGCGGCGGGCAACCACAGTTCAGCGGTGCACGACTCAAAGAGAACAAATGGGCGGTGCCGCAGGAGCTGGCCGGTAAAGCCGACGAGCCGGACCGCCGGTACGAATGGGATGTAGTCATTGTAAGCGTGACACAGGGGACCGGCGGCATGGAGACCAGCCGCGAAGTCAGTCCCAAGAGCGAAACCTTTACCTTCTATTGGCGTTAAGGCCACTCGCGATGAGTCTATGCTCACCGGTGCATCTGAAATTTATTTAAGGTAGCAGATGGTTACGCCGTTTTCGATAGCCAACGAACGGGGCTGGCCGTCATTCTGAGCGAAGCGAAGAATCTCGTTGTGCATCGTGAAATGAGATGCTTCGCTGCGCTCAGCATGACGCGATTGAGGCTTCTGCCAGCTCGCCTAAAATCCTGGATGCACCCTATGCCGGCGACTGGGTTGACATATCCAACGTTCAATGCTACAATAGAGTTCCGAACACCAGAAGACAAAATTCCCGAAGCGCAGAGGTCACCACAATGCTAAACAAGACGGCCGAGAGGCGAATACAGACATTGTCGGTATCTGAGGCTGTTGTCCAGCAGCTCCTGGAAGACATTTCAACCGGCGCCTTCCGCCCGGGCGACCGACTGCCCCCACAACGCGAACTGGCCCGGCAACTGGGCGTCAGCAACTCCAGCATCCGCGAAGGGCTGCAATCTCTTCAGGCGATGGGGGTAATTGAGACTCGTCACGGGGTGGGGACATTTGTGGTCGGCGACGCCAGGCTCATTCCCATACTCAAGAACCTGACCCAAGAACCATCTCCGGAGCAGTATGCGCACGTGCTGGAGATCCGTTGTCTGATTGAGCCCCGCCTGGCCTGGTTGGCTGCCCTGAGGATCACAGATGAACAGCTCGATGAGATGTCCAGAGCGCTGTCCGAGATGGCCAAAGGCTTGGAGCAGGAGAATGCCAAACTCTATTTTGAAAACGACATGCGTTTTCACACGCTGTTGTTTGCTGCGACTGGCAACAGCTTGTTTTGGGCGCTGCTACAACCTCTGAGCCCCGCGTTTCTTGCATTCTTTGAGGCTATACCCTATTCCAGCGCTGGTTTGATCCGTCACCATGCCCTACTTGATGCGCTGCGTCAACATGATTCCAGCCTGGCCGCCAGCACGACGACTGCTATCCTGGCGCACAGTTTGCTGATAAGCCGCGACAGCAATTTGATTTCAACAGAGACATACGAGCATCTGTCCCGGCTTCTCACCTGTTGAACCTGAGCAGGGAAGCCAACACCATGAACGATTGCCCGCGTATCCTTGTGGTAGATGACGACCCGGCCAAACTGAAGGGCCTCATCTGCACCCTGGTAGCGTCCGGCTTTGATGTCATTACAGCTCGCACTGGCGATGAAGCTTTCCGATTAACCCAAGAGGTTCACCCTGCCATCGTCCTGTTGGATGGCGGCTCACCAGACATAGACAGGTCAGCGTTCTATCAGCAGCTCAAAGCCGCTCCTGAAACAGCGAATGCGTCGGTGGTATTTACATTGGCGGTCAAAGCATCAGGGGGCGAACAGGCTTCAGAGCTGGGCGATGATGCGGATGGGTACATTGCCTGGCCGGTCAGTCCTCAAGCATTGCTGGCGCAGGTAAAAACTTTGTTGCGATTGAAGCGCGCTGAGGCCGCGTTGCGTGAGAGCCGTGAAGCAGCCGACGCCTTGCTAAAAACCGAAAGGGCCCTGCGCACGTCTCAGATGTTTCTGCAATCGGTGCTCGATTCGCTGTCTGCCAACATCGCCATCCTGGACGAGACAGGCACAATCGTGGCCGTCAACGCTTCCTGGCGGCGCTTCGCCGACGAGAACGGCATGACCTGGCCGGACTATGGGTTGGGTCGGAACTATCTCCACGTGCTCGAGTCGGCGCGTGGACGCGAGTCGAAAGGCGCGCGGGAAATGGCCAGAGCCATCCGCCAGATTATCGAGGGAACGCGCGAGTCAATCACCGTTGAGTATCCCTGCCACAGCCCCACCGAGAAACGCTGGTTTACCATGACCACCACCCATTTTCAAGGCGATGGCGGTGTGCGTGTCGTCTTGGCCCACCAGAACATCACCCAACAGAAAATGGTCGAACGCCGGTTGAAGAGGGCAACCAGACAGGCCGAACGGGCAAGGCGCCAGGAGGAGGAGAAGAGGCGGGAAGCGGACAGGCGTCGTCAAATTGCAGAGAGCCTGGGCGAAGTGCTCAACGCGCTCAATTCCAACCGCCCGGTGAATGACGTGCTCAGCCTCATAGCCGACCAGGCGCGCCGCTTGTTCGATTGCCAGGCGGTATCGGTTTATCAATTGATCAGCAAAAAGCCGACACAGAATGGCGGAGAGGATGAAGTCCCCCTCCTTGAGTTGGCGGCAGGGGCGGAGACAATTGTTGACCGGACGTTTTTGCGCGATTTGCTCGCCTCCCGCCAGCCCATGTTCACGTACTCAGCCGTACAAGCGGTTGAAAACAGCCCGCCGGGCAGTGGCGCAGAGCCACAAAGCATGATCGGCGACGGGTTCACATGCAGTTGTAACTCTACGCTGGGTGTGCCCATCGTCTCGAACGACGAGCCGATAGGAGCACTCTTGCTCTATTTTGCGCACGAGCGGCGGTTCAACCAGGAAGACCTGGAGTTGGCTGCCGTGTTCGGCAATCAAGTGGCGCTGGTTGTCGAGAATGCCCGGCTTAGGGAGGAAGCCAGGGAGTCGGCGCGCGTCTCCGAACGGGCCAGGCTGGCGCGCGAACTCCACGATTCGGTCACTCAGTCACTGTACAGCCTCACCCTGTTGGCCGAAGGCCAACGTCGGCTGGCCCAACTTGGCCGTCTGGACGATGCTGTGCAGGCTCTTGGGGAGTTGGGAGAAATTGCGCAGCAGGCCCTCAAAGAAATGCGCCTGCTCGTGTATGAACTGCGGCCTCCGGCCCTGGCCAGCCAGGGTCTGTTAGGTGCATTGCAGCACAGGTTGAACACGGTCGAAAGACGCGCCGGCGTCGAGGCCCGATTGGAAGCCAGCCCAGACAT
This sequence comes from Anaerolineae bacterium, assembly GCA_034435095.1. Lineage (GTDB taxonomy): Bacteria > Chloroflexota > Anaerolineae > DAOTYC01 > DAOTYC01 > DAOTYC01. The sequence goes on from DAOTYC010000137.1 coordinate 39,257, forward strand.
CCACTTATCACGCCAGATGGAGGAAGAACTGTATTGGATTTCCCAGGAAGCTTTGAACAATGTTGTAAAACATTCCGGGGCTAAATCGGTAGTTATCCGCTTGAGACAGCAAGAAGGAGAGGTCGAGATGACAATCAGCGACGATGGCCGAGGGTTTGACGCCGACAGCGTGACTGGACAGGCCGGTATGGGACTGCAAATCATGCAGGAGCGGGCCGCGAAACTGGCCGGGGCATTAAGTATTCATTCGCAGGCAGGGAGAGGAACGACGGTTCAAGTTACCGTTTCGGCGCGCTGAACTCAGGCCACCTGTTGGACTACGGGTAAGGAGGCAAGGCTGAAATGAACAGACCACAAAAGATTCGCATTCTCATTGTAGATGATCATCCAGTGGTGCGGAGAGGGCTCATGACACTGCTGGCCACTGAGCCAGGCTTTGAGATAGTCGGAGAGGCAAGCAACGGAGTAGAAGCTGTGGAGAAAGCTCGCACCGCCAGACCGGATGTCATCTTGTTAGACCTCATCATGCCCAAACAAGGCGGCGTAGAAACCATTCACCAGATTAAGCAGCTTCACCTTGACTGCCGCATCTTGGTGATTACCTCTTTTGCTGAGGATGACTTGATTTTCCCGGCCATCAAAGCCGGCGCACTCGGCTACCTGCTTAAGGACTCCTCGCCCGACGAACTCCTACAAGCCATCCGAAATGTGTATGAGGGCAAACCCTCGCTCCACCCCACCATCGCCCTCAAGCTGATGAGTGAGATGGGCCAGGAGTCCAAACTGCCGTCTACCGAGGAACCGCTGACCGAACGCGAGTTGGAAGTGCTCAAGCTCATCGCTCAGGGTTTGACCAATCAGGAAATTGCTGAGAAGCTGGTGATCAGCGAACGAACAGTGGGCAACCACGTAGGGAGCATCTTGGAGAAGCTGCATTTGGCCAATAGAACCCAAGCCGCGCTTTATGCGCTGAAGGAAGGCATTGTCAGTCTCACGCCTAAGCGTCCAGAGCCGTAAGTATTTCTACATACCTGATACGTACTTTTCCATACAGCCACCCTGAAGAAGACTGCTCACAAAGCAGTCTTCTTTTTCGATGAAAAAGGCTTACACCCAACACGTGTTTTTCCCGATGCGAAACTCCCATTTCTCCGCTACAATGTAATCAAGTTAAGTGATCGAGGTGATAACCGATGGAAGCCAAGCTAAATATCGCCCCAAATCAATCAGAAAAATGCTCGGTTTTGGTGATAGCCGGACATAAAGATTTGAGGTCTGGCCTGGCGACTCTGTTAAGGTCACTTCCCCAAATTGGTCACATCTATTTTTCTGACACTGACCATGAGGCTGAAGCTATTATCGAGGCTTATCCTATTCGCCTCGCAATCTTGGACCAGGAACATCTGGGCAACAATCTGCCTCGGTTATCTGCGAAACTAAAGAGTAAAAGGGTAAGTGTCATCACTCTGGGTGACTGGGATGGTGGTAACGAAAAGGATTCAGAGTCTGGTAACTATGTAATGAAAGGGGTGCGGCCGGAAAAATTGATGCTGGAAATTCAAAAGAAATGCCGAGAGTTGTAGGCACAAAATTCCGTATCAAATCTCAAACAAGTTCCACGTATAAGATTAAGGAGAAGTAAAATGAAACGCTCACTGTTTGTATACGCCATTCTGGCGTTCGTGATGGTAGCCGTTAGTGTAGCACCGATTGTATCGGCGCAAGAGAAAAAGGATATAGTCGACATTGCTGTAGCGGACGGGCGATTTACCAAGCTGGTGACGGCTGTACAAGCGGCCGGATTAGTAGAAGCCCTCAAACAGGAGGGACCTTTGACCGTATTCGCCCCCACGGATGACGCTTTTGCCAAACTGCCCGAGGGTACATTTGAGAGCCTGGCCAACAACATCCCTGCGCTCAAAGACATCCTGCTCTATCACGTGGTCTCAGGTAAAGTCATGGCGGCAGACGTGGTCAAACTGACATCCGCTGACACGTTGCTCGGCAAGCCCGTCACGGTAGCCGTCAAGGATGGCAATGTGTTCATCAACGAGTCGCAGGTCGTCATTGCCGACATCGAAGCGGCCAACGGCGTGATCCATGTGATTGACACGGTGCTGTTGCCGCCTACCGAGGAAAAACCAAAAACTGAACCGCCTACGCTCGACATTGTAGATACGGCCGTGGCTGACGGGCGATTCGCCACCCTGGTAAGCGCGGTTCAGAAGGCCGAACTGGCAGACGACCTGAAATCTGGCGGACCCTACACGGTCTTCGCCCCCACGGATGATGCATTCGCCAAACTACCTAAAGACACGCTACAGGCGGTCGTAGCGGACTTTGAGACGCTCAACAACATCATCCTGTACCATGTGGTCGCCGGAAGGTTCCACGCCGAGGAAGTGGTCAAGCAGACCTCGCTTCAGACCATGCTGGGCCAGCCACTTAGCGTGGCGGTGCATGGCGACGGAGCGGTCACGGTCAATGATGCACGCATCGTCATCACCGACATTGAAACGACGAACGGCGTGATTCACGTGATTGATACGGTGCTCATTCCGCCCGCGGCCCATGGGGCTGCTACCGCTGACATCGTGGATGCAGCAGTCGGCGATGGCCGGTTTACTACCCTGGTAGCGGCAGTGCAGGCTGCCGGGTTAGTCAATACACTGAAGGGTGTGGGGCCGTTTACAGTGTTTGCCCCCACGGACGACGCCTTCAAGAAGTTGCCTGATGGTGCGGTCGAAGGATTGCTGGCCAATATCCCGGCCCTCACCAAAGTCTTGACCTACCATGTGGCCGACGGCAAGTTGATGTCTTCCGACGTGCTGCGCCTTGAGACGATCAGCACTCTGTCCGGCCTGCCGCTGAGCGTAAAGGTAGAAGGCGACAAGGTGATGGTTAACGACTCGCAGGTGATCATCACCGACATCGAGACTTCCAACGGCGTCATTCATGCAATCGACGCGGTGCTGCTTCCACCCAACAATTAGCTTGTGGTAATCAAAGAAAAAGAGGAGGGACAAGAGAAATGAAACTGAGTGAAGAGCAAATGGCTTGTATCAGTTCAATAGACTATGTGAAAGACTGGAATACCTGGCGACAGACCCTGAAGGATGCGATTGGACAGGCCCGCAAGTTCGGCGTGTCAGACGCAATTATCCAGGACACTGCCGTGAAACTCGGTGATTGGCTGGCTGAAAAAGTATGCCCCGCCACGCCCGAAGAAGCCTTAATGAAAGAGTTCTGGGAAATCGCCACTCCAGAGGAAAGAAAGACCCTGGCGACTCTGATGTTCAAATTAGTCCAGAAGTAAGTCGTTCAGTGCGAGCATACAAACATAATTGAACCCTGGCCCGCCAGCAAGTATCCATAAGCCCACCATACTTGCTGGCAGGGCCTTTTTTGTTCCCATCCCTCACCGTATATCTCGCATCAGCAAATCTGGACATCTGGCCGGCAATCCCAGAAAACCCACACTCAACCTTGCCCCACATTGCAGCTTCTCAATTTCAAAACTACGAATAGGATTTTTATCCCCCTGAAAATGTAGTAATATTACACTTGATGTTCATTGAGTTTCGTAAGATAATACAGATATAGAAGG
>DAOTYC010000138.1:0-15259 GCA_034435095.1 Anaerolineae bacterium
AAAGAGATTTGATTTGACTAATGTCTCAAGATATGATATAGTACACCGCTGTTATGGCAATTCCAGGAGCAACCGGTCCATCTACAGCACACCAAACGCGACAGGGTTTGACTCAAGGACCCGGACGACAGGGTTCTTTGAAGAACATGTTCTCAGGGTGTCAACTGTACTATTCAAAGATGAGGTGGGACAATTAGCGGCAAAACACATCGTGTGAATGAGGCGATCAGAGCGCCAGAAGTCCGGGTTGTTGATGAAAATGGTGAGCAGCTAGGGGTCATGAGTGTCCCGGCGGCACTACAAATCGCCCGTGAGCGCGGCCTCGACCTGGTCGAGGTGGCGCCGAACGCCGAACCTCCTGTCTGTCGTTTGCTAGAGTATGGCAAATTCCTTTATGAGAAGAGCAAACGCGAGCGGGAAGCCCGCAAGGCGCAAAAAGCCACTGAGGTCAAGGAGATCCGTCTTCGCCCCAAAACTGGCGAGCATGACATCGCCTTCAAGATGCGCGACATCCGCCGCTTCTTGACATCCGGGGCCAAAGTGAAGGTGCGCGTATCTTTTCGCGGCAGGGAGATTACCCATGCCGATGTAGGCCGAGAACTGCTGGACCGGATTGCTGCGGAGTTGTCGGATATGAGTTCGGTGGAGCAGAGCCCGCGCATAGAGGGCCGAAGCCTGCTGATGATTTTGAGCCCGACGAACAAATAAGGGAGGAATTTCGACTTGCCGAAGATTAAGACTCACAAAGCCACTGCCAAGCGGTTCGCCTACACCGGCGCGGGCAAACTGGTTCGCACCAAAGGCGGCAAGAGCCATTTGCGCCGCAGGAAGTCGAAGCGAGTGAAGGCCCTGTTCAGTGAAATGCTGGAGGTGCCGGAACTGGCTCAGCGTAGGCGGGTGGCCATATTGGCCCCATACTTGAAGAAACAATAGCCGATTATTTCGGGGCGAAATCCGTGCGCCCCGTGACGAGAAGGGGGGAGACCGTTGTCCAGGGTCAAACGAGGGGTAGCTGCGCACGCGCGGCACAAGAAAGTCTTGAAAATAACAAAAGGGCAACGAGGAACAAAGAGTAAACTGTTCCGACGCGCCAATGAAGCGATGCTCAAATCGCTTTGGTACGCCACACGCGACCGTCGGGACCGCAAACGCGACTTTCGGCGGTTGTGGATCACCCGCATCAACGCTGCGGCGCGATTGAATGGCTTGCCCTACAATCAGTTCATGCACGGCCTGCAAGCGGCGGGCGTTCAGCTCGACCGCAAGATGCTGGCCGACATGGCTGTACGGGACGCGGCGGCTTTTACCAAGCTGGCTGAATTGGCCAAAGCATCGCTCTAATCCTGCCCAGATTGAGCAGGCCTGCCTGACATTCAAGCCTTCAGCAGGTCTGTCAGCCAAATTGCTATCGTGAACCGTGCTTGTCTCGACAGGCACGGTTCTTCATAAGCTCACATCAACGATCACCAAGCGCGCCAGGAGGGTATTTGATATGGAGTTCCCCAGCTTCTCACTGACAGACAAGGTTGTATTGCTGACCGGCGGCGACAAGGGCATCGGCCAGGGCATCGCAGTGGCCATGGCCAATGCCGGCGCACATGTGGCGTTCACCACCCGACATCTGGCCCGCGCCGAAGAGACAGCACAGATGATTGAGGCTCAGGGGCGCGTCGCCATGCCCTTAGAGCTGGATGTGACGCAGGTCGGGCAAATCCGACCAGTCGTCGAGAAGGTCGCGCAACGGTTCGGCCGCATTGATATTCTGGTCAACAACGCGGGCTACAATGTCCCGATGGACCCATTCGACATTACCGAAGAGGTTTGGGATGGGCTGTATGACACCAATGTCAAAGGATTGTTCTTTGTCAGCCAGGCTGTCGGTCGGATAATGGCCGGGCAGGGCGGCGGCAGAATCATCAACATCGCGTCTCAGGCAGGCTTTGTGGCTATGCCGAAACGGGTGATATATTGTTCCACCAAAGCGGCCGTCATTCACATCACACGGGTGCTGGCCCTTGAGTGGGCGCCGTTGAACATTCGGGTCAATGCCGTAGCGCCAACCTTCGTGCGCACATCTCTGACTGGCCCCATGCTCGACGACCCTGATTTCGGCAAGTACGTGAACGACATGATCCTGCTCAAGCGGCTTGGCCGCCCTGAGGATGTGGCCGGCGCGGTGATCTATCTCGCCTCGCCAGCAGCCGACCTGGTGACCGGCCACACGTTACTCGTTGATGGCGGCTGGACCATCCACTGAGATGGCTGGGCGCATGTTCGACCTGGGGCCGACTATCAACAGCCCCCACAACGATAAAGTCAGGTGGGTGAAGAGCCTGCAGAGGAGGAAAGTCCGCCACTCAGAGAGAAAATTCGTGGTAGAAGGCGTCCGGCTCATAGAAGATGCGCTCAGAGCGGGATGTATACCTGTCCTGGTGTTGTGGAATTTGGAAGAAGAGCCAGGTCGGCGGACGGAAGCCCTGCTGCAACGGCTTCTGGGAGTAACGCCTGAAGTATATGCGGTCGGCCCTCACATCATCAAACTGCTCAGCGACACAGTCACTCCGCAAGGCATTCTGGCTGTGTTCCCTTTTGTCGAACTGGAGCCCGCCCGACGCGAACTTCTGCTCATCCTGGACGGCATACAGGACCCGGGCAATTTTGGCACTCTCCTGCGTTCCGCAGAGGCCGCGGGTGTAGACCAGGTCATTCTGGCGCCGGGGACGGTCGATGTGTTCAATCCAAAGGTAGTGCGCGCCGGCGGCGGAGCGCATTTTCGCCTGCCGTTGGCCCAGCAGAGCTGGCCTGAGGTTGAAGTGACCGTCCGCGGTCATGTGGTGCGCCTCGCCGATGCCAAGAGCCGCCTGGCTCACTACGCCGTGGACTGGCGATGTCCTGCCGCTTTGATTGTCAGCAATGAGGGATCTGGCCCCAGCGTTGAAGCATTGAAGATAGCCACAGAGCGCGTAGCCATTCCGATGAAGGGAGGGGTCGAGTCGCTCAATGTGGGCGTCGCCGGCAGTATCATTCTGTTCGAGGCTGCCCGCCAGAAGGCTCAAAATCCATGAAGTTCATTTACAAACTTCTGATCGTTGCTCAAAAAGACATCCTTGTCGAACTCCGCACGCGAGAGACCCTGAGCGGGATGCTCATCTTCTCTGTGCTCGTCATCCTGATCTTCAACTTTGCCTTCGAACTGAGATTAGACAATGTCCGCCAGGTAGCTCCTGGCGCGCTTTGGGTCACGTTTACCTTTGCGGGGCTGCTGGGCCTGAACCGTTCCTTCGCCGCCGAACGAGACCAGGGCAGCCTGGAGGGTTTACTGCTGGCGCCGATGGACCGCAGCGCCATCTACCTGGGGAAAACGCTGGCGAACGTGGCCTTTATGTTGCTCATTGAGGTTATCATTCTCCCGACAGCGACCGTGCTGTTTGACCTGAACCTGCTGCGGGCTGAATTGCTCATGGTGGTTGTGCTGGGCACCATCGGTTTTGCCAGCGTGGGCACGCTGCTTGGCGCTGTGTCCATCAACACACGCGCCCGCGATGTCATGCTGCCCATCTTGCTGTTCCCGATCGCCATTCCCGTCGTCATCGCTGCGGTGAAATTGACGGCGGCCATCCTGGATACCGGCAGCATGGCTGAGGGCGGCGTCTGGTGGCCCATCTTGCTGTCTTTCGATGCCATTTTTCTGACCGTGTCGGCGTTGCTCTTTGAATACGCGGTAGAGTATTGAGCGATTATTGTAAAACTGGACAATCTTTGACAATCGAGGAGCGTAACCATGAATCTTTGGCATGAGTTGGAACCGGGCCCCAACCCACCTGAAGTAATCTACGTGATCGTGGAAATCCCGAAGGGGTCTCGCAACAAATATGAGCTGAGCAAAGAACTGGGAGTGCTGAAATTGTCGCGGGTGCTCTTCTCCTCCCTTCATTACCCAGGCGACTATGGTCTCATCCCTCGGACGTTCTATGAAGACGGTGACCCTCTTGATGTGCTCGTCTTCAACAACGAGCCGACCTTCCCCGGTTGCGTCATCGAAGCGCGGCCAATTGGGATTTTCAAGATGTTCGACCAGGAACTGCCCGACGATAAAATCCTGGCCGTCCCGGCGAACGATCCGCTATTCAAAGATTACCGGACCATTGACGACATCCCTCAGCACTTCCTGCGAGAAGTCGGCCACTTTTTCGAAGTCTACAAGGACCTCGAGGGGGAACGCACCAGACCGATTGGCTGGGAAGGTCTTGCCTCGGCATACACGCAGGTCGAACATGCGATTGCACTCTATCGGGACAAATTTGGGCGCGGCAGGCGGATCTAGCCGTGCCGCCCTATAAACCGTGGCCTTGGCGGCTCACGGGTATTGGTCCTTTTTCAGGCGACGTGCGTAGGGGCTACAACGGGTGAACAAAAGGGTCCTCAAGGGCAGAGTCATCAAGGACGGAAAGGCAACGGGCCAGGCGTTGGTGTCGCCGGCGCCGATTGGTTTCCTGGGCGGTGTCGCTCCCGACACCGGCGTTGTCATCGAGCGGGGGCATCCGTTAGAGGGCCAATCCGTTGCCGGACGGGTACTGGTCTTTCCCACCGGCAAAGGCAGCACAGTTGGCTCGTATACGCTGTATCGGCTGGCCCGCAACGGCCTGGCCCCGGCCGGCATCATCAACGCCGAGAGCGAAGCCATCGTCGCCGTGGGCGCGATTATCGCCGAAATCCCCATGGTTGACCACATTGACATCAGCGCGATCCGCACGGGCGACCAGGTGACTATTGACGGAGAGGATGTCATCGTTGAACGGGCTGAGTGAAACGCTCGTTTTCGTGAAGCTGGGCGGCTCGGTCATCACCGACAAGCGCCGCGAGGCTGCTGCCCAGACCGACGTCATCCGCCGACTCGCCGGCGAGGTCGCCCGCGCGCGGGCTGCCCGACCCGAGCTGCGGCTGGTCATCGGACACGGCAGCGGCTCTTTCGGTCACTTCGTCGGCCAGCGCTACCAGACCCATCTGGGCCTGGCCGGAGGCGGCGGCTGGGAAGGCTACGCTCAGACCGGCGCGGCGGCAATGCGCCTCAACCGTATCGTGACTGACCTCTTCCTGGCAGGCGACGTGCCAGTAGTCTCGCTGCAACCCTCGGCCTCGGCCCTGTGCCAAAACGGCCAACTGCTGTCATTGGCTGTCGGGCCAGTTCGCGCTTTGCTTGAGGCAGGGCTCGTTCCGTTGGTCTATGGCGACGTGGCCCTGGACGAAGCGCGTGGGTTCACCATTATCTCAACGGAAACCATCTTCGCTTATTTGGCGCAACACATCACCCCGGCGCGCATCATTCTGGCTGGCATCGTTGGTGGCGTCTACACCGCCGACCCACTGGCCCACCCGGAAGCGACGTTGATCCCCGAAATCACGCCGGCTAACATTAACGAGGTCGAACTGATGTTAAGCGGTTCGCACGGCGTGGATGTGACCGGCGGGATGGGTGCCAAAGTGCGCGCGATGTACGCTCTCGTGCGGTCTCACCCCGGCTTGCGCGTGCAGATTGTCTCTGGGCTGGGAGCCGGTGTGTTACAGGAAGTGCTCATTAAACCTGAAAGCAGGATTGGTAGTATAATTATCTGAAGGAGGTTCGCTCCGATGGACAAAGCGATTTTCTCACCACAGCCTTTCAAACAATTCGTTGTGTTCGTAGCAGGCGGAGCAATCTCCCGGTGACCGGTTGAGATTGCTTCGCCTGCGGCTCGCACTGATTGCCCGTCAGCCAGTCCGCCGACTCGCTGATTCGCTGATTCCTATGGGTACATCCGGTTCAGCATTCGCGGGAATGGGATGGTCTCGCGCACGTGGTCAATCTTGCAAATCCAGGCGACCGTGCGTTCGACGCCCAGGCCGAAGCCGGAGTGCGGCACCGAGCCATACCGCCGCAGGTCGAGATACCATTCGTAGGCCTGGCGCGGCAGCTTGTGTTCCCTGATGCGCTGTTCCAAGAGCTCCAGGCTGGCGGTGCGCTGCCCGCCGCCAATGATTTCGCCATACCCTTCGGCGGCGATCAGGTCGACCGAGAGGCAACGGTCGGGGTTCTCCGGGTCGGCCTCCATGTAGAAAGCTTTGATGGCCGTGGGATAGTGGTGGACAAAGACCGGTCTGTCGAACGCCTCGCCCAGGGCCGTCTCTTGGGGCGCGCCGAAGTCGTCTCCCCACTCGGCGGGCACGCCTTTCTCTTTGAGCAGCGCGATGGCTTCATCGTAGGAAATGCGCGGGAACGGCGGCTTGACGTTCTGGAGGTAGGAGACGTCCCGCTCCAGTATTTCTAGCTCACGGGCGCGGTTCTGGAGGCAACGCTGTACCACGTAGCTGACCAACTCTTCTTCGACCCGCATACACTCTTCCAGGTCGGCAAAAGCCATCTCCGGCTCGACCATCCAAAATTCGAGCAGGTGACGGCGGGTTTTGGATTTCTCGGCGCGGAAGGTCGGCCCGAAACAGTAGACCCGCCCGAAGGCCATGATGGTCGCCTCATTGTACAACTGGCCGCTTTGGGAGAGATAGGCTGGCTCGCCGAAGAAATCGGTTTGGAACAGGGTCGTTGTGCCCTCGCAGGCCGCTGGCGTGAGGATGGGTGTGTCCATGTTGATGAAGCCGTGGCTGTCGAGCCAATCGCGAATGGCGCGAATCACTTCGGCGCGGATGCGCAGAATGGCGTGTTGGCGAGAAGAGCGAATCCACAGGTGACGGTGGTCCATCAAGAACTCAACCCCGTGCTCTTTCGGCGAAATGGGATACTCTGCGGCGATCTGGATGACCTCCAGGCCGGTCACGTCCAGCTCATAGCCGCCTGGCGCGCGGGAGTCGGCGCGAACCGAGCCGGTCACGACCAGCGACGACTCCTGGGTGAGTTCCTTCGCTGCCTCGAACACATCGGGGGGGACATTGTTCTTGAAGATCACGCACTGAATGATGCCCGTTCCGTCGCGCACCAAGACAAATTGCAGCTTCCCCTTCTCCGTCCTGTTATAGACCCAACCCTTGATGGTCACTTCTTTGCCCACGTGCTCGCCAATACGCTCCACAAATGCTCTCTCAGCCACGGTGATAACCTCCTTAAGACGTTTACGGCTTTCAGCGATCAGCCATCGGTTTTCAGGTGAGGATTATAACACACTCGCGGAGCACGGGCAAAGTAAACCGACGATCGGGGGCGTCCGGGATTTTAGGCGAGTGTAGGAGAAGCCTCAACTGCGTCATTCTGAGGCGCGATAGCGCCGAAGAATCTCAACGCCCGCCAGCGCGAGATGCTTCGCTTTCGGCTCAGCATGACGGGAGCGGGCGGCGTTTCTTCCCCAATGAGCGGCGCGCCCACGCGCCGTGGGGGAGCTCAGAATGACGGTCGGAAATTTCCACCGAAAAGGGTACGATACCTCCCGCAGCCATTATTTTGGAACACTGTCCAAACAGTAGTATAATCTGGACTGGATTGTTTGCTCAACAACCCTTCAGGTTTTTGGAATGTCTAATTGTTTTGCCGTATCAATCGAAACTTCTTCGCTTTGAAAGAGGGGGCAGCAACCAGATGGCCTATACCGAACCTATTGAAACAATCGAGCTCCAGGAATTGCTGGCCCGCTACGGCGATGCGGGCGTGGAACACATCCGGGTAGAGATCGATGAAGACCTGTACTACAACCGCTTTATGAAGGCCACGGACCGGCGTGGCGAGGTGGTTTTCGCATTGGAACTACCCGGTGGCATCCTGGTGCATCGCAAGGCGTTCTATGAAGATGGCCTGTTTCGCTTGCCCAGCGGTGGGATTGACTATGGTGAAAAGGTGATTGACGCCTTGCACCGGGAAATTGGGGAAGAGACCGGCCTGCATTGCTCCGAGGAACGACTCCTCGGAATTCAGGACTGTCAGCTCACGCTGGGGGACCGCGCGGTTCGGTTTGTCTCGTATGTTTTTCACGCGTATGCTCACGGCGAGCTACGTCTCGATCCGAATGAAAGCATCGTTGCGGTGCGCCTGATCGTCCCGGCAGAACTGAAGGGGATCGCCGAAAGCCTCCGCCACACGCCTCGCCCACATGCAGGTTGGGGGCGTTGGCGCGCACTGGCGCATGACCTGGTGTATCGCCGCCTGGCAGGCCGCCAGGCTAGAAAGTGAGGGTATGACAATGGCAGGAAAACTGGAAATTGAGGCCAAATTCAGGGTCGCAGACCGCGAAGCGTTTTCACGCCTGCTGGCGCAAGAGCGGCTGGGGAGGTTTGAACTCAAACTCGCCCCCACTTATCACGTTGAAGATGTGTATCAGGATACGGCGGACAACCACCTGGCACGGGCAGGCTATGCCTGCCGGGTGCGCCGTCGAGGTGGGACATGGCTTGTGTCTCTGAAGGAACAGGTTGAATCAAAGGACATGCTTCATGAGCGCACCGAATTCGAATCGCCTCTCCCTTACTTCGAGCTAGACCCCCTGCGATGGCCCGAAAGTGAAGCCCGCCAACTGGCGATTCAGTTGTCCGGAGGAGCTGTGTTCCGGCGGCTGTTCACCATCCACCAGGTCCGTCACACCCGCATTGTGGCCGACGGTGACCGGCAGTTGGCCGAACTGAGCCTCGATGAGGTGCGGCTCGATGTGCCCGGCCACCACCTGACCTACTTCGAACTGGAGCTGGAGCAACTGCCCGACTGCTCTGCGGAGGAGTTTGCTGAACTCTCTACGCTCATTCGAGACGAGTGGTCGCTCGCACCCCAGACCGAATCCAAGTTCCTGGTGGCCATGTCCCTGCTGGCCGCCGCCGGGGAAGGCGAAACACCGCCCCGCCCATCCAGCGTGCGCCTGTGGCCTGCCGACCGCCCACTGCTCAGGTACATCGCCGAAAACGCACGGGCCCCGTATGCCCGTCGCGCCCGATTGCTCCTCGACTGGGACGATGGGGCAGACATTCGTGCCTTGCAGGCCATGTCCGGCTATTCGAGGAGCAGCGTGTACCATTGGTTGCACGCCTATCAAAGGGACAGGTTGCACCTGTTCCCCAAGCAACTCCTGAGCGAAGCAGCGAAGGCTTTGTCAGCAGAATCGGGGCTGCCGTATCCAGGTGGGGGATGGGAAAGTGCGCTGCTGTCCGGAAAACTGGCGGAGCCTGAGTCAAGGAGCCGTCCCGTTCCTGCGGAGCGTGAACCTCCCGAGCACTCCCCGGTCGATGGATCGGCCGCGCCTCAGCCAGAAGGCCCGACGGCGCGCTCTGTGGACGACCTGTACCGCTGCTATGACGTGGACCTGGCTCACGCCCGTCATGTGGCTGCCCTGGCCTTGCGTTTGTTCGACGCATCACAAGAATTCCATGGTCTGCCCGGTTCAAGTCGTCGCCTGCTGGAGCTGGGGGCGATGTTGCACAATGTCGGCATGAACGTTGACCCCGAACGTCACCACATAGCGGGGCGCGATGTGCTGTTGGAATCGCCCGTACAGGAGCTCTCGGAAGACGAGCGTCTGATGGTTGCGGCGATGGCCTTCCTGCACCGCAAACAAATGACGCGCAAGAAGCTCAAGAAAAAAACCGTTTTAGCCGTGCCGCAGAAGCGGCGGCGCGAAACCCTCAATCTGGCATCTCTGATCCGCATCGCTGACGGCCTGGACTATTCCCAAAGCCAGATGACCCGCATTGTCGAGACCAATGCCACGCCGGCGGTGATCGAAGTGGTCTTGCAGGGCCCCTATGCTGTCCATGACGCCGTGCGCGCTGAGGACAAGGCTGACCTGTGGAATCTCTTGCATCCAGTGCGGTTCTATTTTCGAGTTTTGGATTCATCATCCCCAGGCCACAACCCAGGGCCAGGCGAGTTAACCGCTTCTGATCCTGTTGAGACAGATGACAATCTGAGCGCTTCAGGCGGCGCGTCTGTTTTGCAGGCGACTCCCGCGCCGCTTGAAGCGGTGCCGTCGCAAGGCGGTGAAGGTGAAGGTCCTCTGACAAGCAGGGAGCATGGCCCACCGGCCGAGCTGGCCTTGCTGGCTGAGTGGGTGCAGGAAGAACTGGGCGTTTTGCCCGACGACCCCATGAGCGAGGCGGGACGCAAGCTGTTCCGCTTTCACCTTCACAAAATGCTTCTTCACGAAGCGGGCACCGTAAAAGGGGAGGATATAGAAGAACTGCACGATATGCGGGTCGCCGTCCGGCGATTGCGGTCGGCCTGGCGTCTGGTGGCCGAGTTCTTCACACCCAAGGTGAGTACGGCGCTGATCAAGGGCCTGCAGCGCACCGGCCGGATATTGGGCGCAGTACGTGACCTGGATGTGCTGCTGGAGAAAGCCGCTCAGTATCAGCAGACGCTGCCGACGGAAGAACAGGACGGGCTGGCGCCGCTGTTGGCTTCATGGCGCGCCCAGCGCGAATCGGCCAGAAGCGAAATGATCGCCTATCTGAACGGACGCGACTACCGTCAGTTCGTCCAGCGTTTCACCGCGTTCGTCACTGCGGAAGGGGCCGGGGCAAAAGCCGTTGACCCTTCCCACCCCTACCCCTACCGCGTCAGGCATGTCGTGCCACGTGTGATTTACGGCCATCTGGCCGCCGTGCGGGCCTATGAGGATTGGCTCGTAGACCCTCCCCTGGAGTATCTGCACGCGCTGCGCATCGAATGCAAGCGGCTGCGCTACGCCCTGGAGTTCTTTCGCGAAGTGCTGGGGCCGGAAGCACGGATGGTCATTAAAGAAGTGACCGTGTTACAGGACCATCTGGGCGAGCTCCACGACGCTGACGTGGCCGACCATCTCTTGCGCGACTTCCTAGATGGCGGTGCGGGGTCGCCGCAGCTTATGGTTGGTGACAAGAGGCCGCCGGCGCCGGGTCGGCAACGTGTTATGGCGCCTGGCGTGGCCCTCTACCTGGCCGAACGACAGAGAGAGCTTCAAAGGCTGGTTCAGTCATTCCCTGCAACGTGGGCGCATTTCAACCGCCCAGAAGTGCGACAGAATCTGGCTGCTGCCGTAGCCGTGCTGTGAGAGCTGTTTCAAATAGTCCGATTTCATGGTATAATGGCGCAACACGACAATTGAAAACCGCTGTTTTGGGAGAATGCCATGCGTCCAGTTGAAGAGCAAATGCCTATTCTCATGCAAGGTGTTGACTACGGCGACGAACAGATTCGCCAGAACATGGAAGCTGAACTTCGCGAACGGCTGGCGGAGGGCCGCCCCCTCAAAGTGTACCTGGGCGTAGACCCTTCGGCGCCCGACATCCACCTCGGCCATACCGTGCCCATCCGCAAGTTGCGCCAGTTCCAGGAATTGGGGCATGAAGTCACCTTCCTGATCGGAAATTTCACCGGCCTGATCGGCGACCCCTCTGACAAGGACAAGACGCGGCCGATGCTCACGCCCGAAGAACTGATGGCGAATGCCAAGACCTACACCGACCAGGCCTTCAAGATTCTGGATCCGGAGAGGACCATCATACGCTACAACGCCGACTGGCTCGCGCCGCTGTCTTTCGCTGATGTCATCAGGCTGGCCTCACATTTCACCGTCGCCCAGTTCCTGGAGCGTGACAATTTCTCCAAGCGATTCCAGAAAGGCGACCCCATCTTCCTGCACGAATTCTTCTATGCCCTGATGCAAGGCTACGACGCAGTAGCGCAAGAGACCGACGTTCAAATCGGCGGCACCGACCAGCTCTTTAACCTGATGGCCGGCCGCACGCTGCAAAAGGCGTTCGGGCAGAAACCGCAGATTGCCATCACCCTCCCCATCCTGGTTGGCACGGACGGGCATATTCGCATGTCCAAGAGCGTGGGCAACGCCATCGGAATCAACGAACCGCCAGAGCAGATGTATGGCAAAGTGATGAGCATCCCCGACCACGCCATGCTAAACTATTTTACGCTGGTAACCCGCTACACGCCCGACCAGATCAGCGACATCAAAGACAGGCTTGAAACGGGCAAGGCCCACCCGCGCGATGTTAAGATGGAGCTGGCGCGCGAGATCGTGTCAATCTTCCACGGTGAGGAGGCGGCTCAGCGGGCCGAAGAGCACTTCGTCACCGTCTTTCAACAGCGCGACCTGCCTGAAGACATGCCAATCTATCGGATGAAGTCGCCCATGAACATTATTGACCTGATGTCCGACGCAGGGCTGATCAAGACCAAAAGCGAGGGGCGTCGGCTGGTGCAGCAGGGCGGGGTCAGAGTGGATGGCCGCGTAATTTCGGAAATTGAAGCGGTAGTGGAGCTGTCAGGTGAAGCGGTACTGCAGATCGGCCGGCGCAAGTTCGTGCGGCTCGTCCAGGTCTGAGTGAGCCGCTCCGCGCGCAGCGGGTGTTGCTCAATCTCGGAAAGGAGAACAGGTCATGCAACACAGTCCGACGAGAAATATTCTGGTTGGGGCGCTCGTCGCCCTGGCGGTTCTTTTGGCGAGTTTGAACCTCATCGCTTGCGTCGTGGGGGTGTGGGTCGCCTCTGAGGTGGGCGGCGCGTTGAGCCGAGAGGTCATTTCCGGGCCGGGGGTCGGTGTGCTCCGCATCGAAGGGATTATCCTCTCCGGCCGGCCGCTGTCGGCCCGACAGGAAGGGGTCGTCTATTCAGAGCGCATGACCGAAATCCTCAAAGAGGTCAAGACCAACGACGACATCAAGGCGCTGGTCCTGCGGGTAGACAGCCCAGGCGGCAGCGTGGTTGGCTCTAACGAAATCTACGAAGCTCTGCTACAGGTTGACAAACCCATTGTCGTCTCGATGGGCGAAATGGCCGCTTCGGGCGGATATTACATCTCCTGCGCCGCTGACCGCATTATGGTCAACCCGGGCACGCTGACCGGCAGCATTGGCGTCATCGCCCAGATGCCCAACGTGCAGGGCCTGATGGAAAAGATCGGCGTCGAGGTGAACACCATCAAGAGCGGCAAGTTCAAAGACGAAGGCAGCCCGTTCCGCCCCATGACCGAGGAAGAGAAGGCCATCTGGCAGAGTATCATTGACGAAGCATACGGCCAGTTCGTGACGATTGTGGCTACAGGCCGCAACCTGCCCGAAGACAAAGTGCGCCAGCTTGCGGATGGGCGAGTGTACACCGGCCTGCAGGCCATCGAGTTGGGCCTGGCCGACGAGACCGGCAATTTGCCCGATGCCATCAAACTGGCCGGCGAGATGGGTGGCATCAAGGGCGAGCCAAAGACCATTGAGCTGTACAAACCGCCCTCGTTCCTGGAATCCTTGCTGATGTCCATGCCAGGCTCACAGCCTTCGCTGGCGGACCTCAAAGAAACAGTTGGGCTGAACGATTATCCGGTCCTGCAGTATCTGTACGTTGGCCCATAAGGGATGGCCCTTTGGGCGGGGCCCATACTCTGCGGGACCAGCGCGCTTTGCCCGGCGGATGAGCGAGCAGATGCGGGCCGAGCCCGGGCTGAGCGACTGGCGGGCGGAACGGACCGCGCGGACGGAGGTCATCGCGGCCCATGCGCACGGGGCACGGGCTTCGCTGGCTGGACGGCCAGGCGGAAGCCTGTCCACTGTGCTGCCAGTTGCACAACCGGGTCAGACGAGGCAGAAATACGTCGTGTCCAAACAAAAAACGCCCAAAAGGGCGTGCCTGGAGGGACCTCGCTTTCCCCTCGTCTCTTGTTGTACTCATTGGTGCGCGGATCGCAGGATTCTCCGCCTCAGGCATTATCAGTATAACATGAAATCGAGTGAATGTCAATCGCTGGGCACGTGAGGGTGCATCCAGAATTCTAGGCGAGTTAGCAAAAGCCTCAATCGCGTCATGCTGAGCGCAGCGAAGCATCTCATTTCACGATGCACAACGAGATTCTTCGCTTCGCTCAGAATGACGGTCAGAGCCGTTCGGCGGCTGTTGAAAACGGCGTAGGCATCTGCTTCCTTAAATTTCGGATGCACCCGCACGTGAAAGCCTGGCGATTCGGCGGTGCGACATACCTCACGCCCTTACGGTCCCCAGGCAATGCGTTCCAGGCTGATGCCGCTCAGCACCCGGCGGGGATTGCTGCCGTCCACGTTCACCACCCACAGTTCGGCCTGCGCGCCAACCGGCACGACATAGGCCAGTTGCCCGCCGTCAGGCGACCAGGCCGGCGACCACCCCTGGCTGACCACACGAAGCACGCTGCTGCCATCTGACCGCATGACGTAAATGCCGGCGTCCACGCTGCCCGTCCGCGCAAACGCGATCCGTCCCCCATCCGGCGAGTACACGGGCACACTCTCCGACCCTGGATGGCTGGTGAACGACTGCATCACGCTGCCGTTCGTCACGTTCAGCACATAGATGCTTGATTCCGGGCTGCTCTGCCAGCTATGGCAGGCAAGCCGCACCCCGTCCGGCGCGTAGTTTGGCGCGTCGTATACAAAGCCATCCGAAGTTAATTGGCGAGTCACCCCACCGGCGTACTCATATATCCAGATTTGACTGTTCTGCACGAAGGCAACCTGCTGTCGGTTGGGTGACCAGGCCGGCTTGCCGGCCGGGCTGCCGATCAGTTGCACCGGGCTGCCGCCGGTGGTCGGTATGGTCCAAATGGCCCCTTCGCGTTCGTAGGCCAGCATCTGTCCATCTCTGGAGACCGCGGGCGACGTCTCCGGGAACGCAGACTGGGTGATCTGCCTCAGGTCGGAGGCGTCCGGCCGTATCGAATAAATGTCCAAATTGCCGGCCTGCTGTGAGCAAAAATACAGTCGCCCCCCTGAGACCGGGCCCGGCCCGGATTGGATCACGACGCTGACCGGCGCTGACTGGCCCTGATTCCCTGCGGTGTCCCTGGCCCGCGCGATGAGTTCGTGTCTGCCTGGCGTCGTGCTCGACCAGCCGGCCGTCCATTGACGTATGGGCTGCGGCGACGGCCAGCTTTCGCCAGCTACCGGCATCCCGTCGGCCCACAACTCCATAGCCACCACGCCCACATTGTCACTGGCAGAAATCAAGACGTCAATGCGTTGGCCGTTCTGAATTTGCTGGCCTGTGGGCGGGGAGACGATTGTCACGGACGGAGGCACAGTATCGGGCGAAGGAGGCGGCGGCCATGGAGAGGGAGCAGTTTGCTCGACAAGAATCATGATGCGGGCCGGCGCGCTCATCTGCCACGCGCTGTCATAGGCCTTCACCTCAATTGTGCGCGCCCCTGCCGCGCTGGCCCGCCATTCCATGAGCACTTCGGCCATCGGCTGCCCGGCGGCGTCATAGGTCTGATAGACGCCTCCATCAACCAACAGCTCCAGGCGCAGCAGCGCAATATCGTCGGCGGCCCACGCTCTGATC
>DAOTYC010000139.1:0-20616 GCA_034435095.1 Anaerolineae bacterium
ACCATGAGCGCGCTGCGCCTGGCGCGTGCCTTCACTGGCCGCGACAAGATCATCAAGTTCGAGGGGTGCTACCATGGCCATCCCGATTCGTTGTTGGTCCAGGCTGGCTCCGGCGTGAGCACATTTGGCTTGCCGGACAGCCCAGGTGTGCCCAAAGGCACGGCGCAGGACACGCTCGTTGCGCCGTACAATGACTTGGAGGCAGTGAAGAGCCTTTTCGACGCGAACAAGGGCCAAATCGCCGGCGTCATTGTCGAACCGGTGGCAGGCAACATGGGCGTCGTGCCGCCCAGGCCAGGGTTCCTGGAAGGGTTACGCTCCATCACCATCGCTGAAGGCAGTGTCCTCATCTTCGACGAAGTGATGACTGGCTTCCGCGTGGCTTATGGCGGGGCGCAGGAGCTGTATGGCGTCACGCCCGACATCACTTGCCTGGGCAAGGTCATCGGCGGCGGGCTGCCGGTAGGCGCGTATGGCGGCCGCCGTGAGATCATGGAGTGGGTCGCGCCGCTGGGCACAATGTATCAGGCGGGCACGCTGTCGGGCAACCCCCTGGCGATGACGGCCGGCATTGAGACGCTGAAGGTCATCCACGACAAGGCCACCTTCGCCGAAATCGAGCGCAAGTCGGCGGCCCTGGCGGAGGGCATCGCCGACGCGGCGGCGAAAGCGGGCGTGCCGACTTTCTCGACCCGCGTGGGCAGCATGTTCACCCTGTTCTTTACCGGCCAGGAAGTGACCGACTACGCCTCGGCCAAGACCTCCGACACGGCCCGCTTTGGCCGCTATTTCCACGGCTTGCTAGAACGCGGGGTTTACGTCGCCCCGTCGCAGTACGAAGCGGGGTTCATGTCACTCGTGCACAGCGACGCGGATATCGAGCACACCATCCGCGCCGCAGCCGACAGCCTGAAGTCGCTATAAAGCGAGCCCCTCGGCCATTGACACCCCTTGCGAAGGCTATCTGGCCTTCGCAAGGGTCAGGCATATACCAGTCGCCCTTTGGGCTCCGGTATGGGGCGATCGAGCGATTTCGCTGTTTCCAGCCACTCGTTGATGATTACTTCGACATTGGCCAGAGCTTCCTGGTAGGTTGCGCCATCCGCCATACAGCCGGGCAGCTCCGGCACTTCGGCCACAAACGCTCCGTCCTCCTCGCTCCAGTAAATAATAATTTCATAACGAATCATCTTCCTCGTCCCCCAGCCGATACTTGATGATCACGTTTCGCACCTGTTTGACCTGGTAGGGCTTTGCATTCGCACCCTTGGGCTGCAAGTTGAGAATCTCTTCCACGCCTTCCCTGGTAAAAATATGGTGGCTGCCGCTGCGAATGCGCTCATCGAAGCCCAGCCTGAGCAACAACTGACGCAGGTCGGAGAAAGGGATGTTGGCGTCGGATTTGGCGCGCAGGATTCTGTTCAGCAACTTGCTCGATGGCATGCCACCCTACCAGTGTGAGTCTGCCTCAGATTGGTTTCGCTAAACACGAAGAGGAGTATAGCACGAAAGAGGCTTCTTTGAAAGTGAGGCGAAAAAAGACAGCGGCTGCACCCCAAAAGGGTCTTCGGCCGTTGACACCCCTTGCGAAGGCTATCTGGCCTTCGCAAGGGTCAGAATAGGGGTGACGAACTAGTACGTAAACTTCATGTAGTAATCGACATTGCCCTGCGTGATCAGGGCGGTGGGCAGCCAGACTTCCGACTTGTACTCTTCGCCACGCAGATACTTGAGGCCTTCGATCAGGCCGGCCTGGCCGGATTGCGGAGGGTAGAGGAAAGTAGCGTCCATCGTCCCCTCTTTAATGGCCTGCATGGCATCGGCCTGGGCGTCGCAGCCTACCAGGACGATCTTGCCGGTCAGTCCGTGAGCCGCCAGGGCTTCGCGGGCGCCGCCAGCCATCTCGTCGTTGTGGCAGAACACAGCGTCAAATTCCACACCAGACTGGATGACGTTCTCCATCACTTCCATACCTTTGGCGCGCTGGAATTCGCCGGTCTGCCGATAGACGACCTCAATGTTCGGATAGGTGTCAAGCACTTCGTTGAACCCTGCGCCGCGGTCGAGCGTCGGCCCTGCGCCGGGCTGTCCCTCAATTTCCACCACTTTGCCCTTGCCGCCCAGCCGGGTGGCGATGTAGTTCGCTGCTTCACGACCAATCTGGACGTTGTCGGTGCTGGAGAAATTGATGTACTCACCGCCGACCAAACGACGGTCCACCACGACAACAGGGATGCCAGCCTTGTTCGCTGCTTCGACGCTGGGGGTCAGAGCTTCGGCCTTGACAGGGACGACCATCAAGAGGTCCACATCTTGCTGAATCAGGTCCTCAATCTGTGACATCTGTTTGCCTACGTCTGCCAGAGCGTCCAGAACGATCAGCTCGACATCCTGCTTTTTGGCCTCCGCCTCGAGATGCCGTTTCATGTCGGTGAAGAACGGATGCTGCAAACCGACTATCGCCATGCCGACAACGTACTTTTCCCCATTCTTGGGCGGGATAGGTTCGCGCGCGAAAGCGGGCGCGACAGCCAAAAGCACGGTCGCCAAAACCAGAACCACAATCATCCATTTCGAGTATTTCATTAGGTGTGTGCCTCCTTAACAAGAGATCAGCTTGAGCGGGACAGCCTGGTCAGGCTGTCCGCCAGTTTTTGTCCGATAACACAAGTTTCGTCCGATGCCATCCAATTTGAAAACGCCTTGCCTGCAAATGTCTCTTTCTGCATCCCCCCTTTCAACGCCATACCTGGTGACAGATGGTGTACTCCCGTGCGGCCAAAACCACTGCGTCAACGCTGCTTGTATTGATCAATGATCACGGCCAGCACGATGATCACGCCTTTGGCTACCATCTGCCAGTAGGAGTGCACGTTCAGCAAATTCAAGCCGTTGTTGATGACGCCGATGACCAACGCGCCGACGATGGACCCGATCACCGTACCTTGTCCGCCGGCTAGGCTTGTGCCGCCGATGACCACAGCCGCAATGGCATCCAGTTCATAACCTTGTCCCGCTACCGGCTCGCCGGCATTCAACCGGGCTGCCAATACCACGCCGGCCAAGGCGGTGCAGAAACCACAAAAGACATACGACCATAAAATGATGGACTTGGTGCGCACGCCCGACAGCCTGGCGCCCTCTTCGTTGCCACCAATCGCGTACACATATCTGCCAAAACGAGTATGGTGTAGAATGGTATACCCGATGACGACCATGATGAAGAGGGCGATGACCGGGATGGGCAACCCCAAGATGTCACCCTGTCCTATCTCTTTGAACCAACTGGGCAGGTTGTATATTGATTTCCCGTCAGTGTAGAGGAAAGTCACTCCGCGCAGGATGGTCATCATGCCCAGGGTGATCACAAATGGAGGGACGCGAAAGCGCGTGACCACAGCGCCATTGACAAAACCGACCAGAGCGCCGACAAACAACGGCAAGGCGAAGACCCAGATGGGGTTGAAGCGGTGCATGTCCGCGGCCAACACGCCAGCCAGGGCCACTCCGGATCCGACAGACAGGTCAATGCCGCCCAGTAAAATCACGAAGGTCTCGCCTACGGCCAGGATGCCGTTAATAGAAACCTGACGGACAATGTTGATAAGGTTCTTGATGTGGAAAAAGCGTGGCGCGAACAGCGACAAGGCCACCACAATCAAGATGAAACCCACAATCAGGCCATGTCGGGTCAGAAACGACCCCAGTCTTTTCAGGAAGACTTCGTCCCCAGCGGCTGCGGGGCGCTTAGCGTAGCTATCCATCTGACGAATTCCCTCCACTTGCACACGACATAAGCTCTGCTTCCGTGACGCTGCGATGTCCAAACTCCTGTAAAATGCGTCCCTGACGCATGACGAACACCCTATCGCTCATACCCAGCACCTCCGGTAGCTCAGACGACATCAGCAGGATAGCAGCGCCGTTGGCAGTCAGCTCGTTCATCAAGGCGTAGATCTCCTGCTTGGCGCCCACATCAATACCGCGAGTCGGCTCATCAAAGATGAACACAGAAGCCTTGCTGGACAGCCACTTAGCCAGGACTACTTTTTGTTGGTTTCCACCACTGAGGTTCATGACCAACTGCGCGGGACTGGGAGTCACAATTTTCAATTGGGTGATGTAATGCGACACGAGCTTGCCCACCGCGCGCCAGTCAACGAAGACTTTAAGGCTTGCCAGGCTTTTCAAGGCGGACAGACAGATATTGTCACGCACGGTCAACACCGTGATAAGGCCCTCGCGACGCCTGTCTTCGGCCACCAGCGCCAAACCCTGTCTGATAGCCTCGTGCGGCGTAGTCCATTGAACGGCCCTGCCTTTCAGGTAGATCCGGCCTTCTGTATACGGCCGTGCGCCGAAAATGCACTTGGCCAGCTCGGTTTTGCCCGCCCCGATCAGGCCGGCAAAGCCAACAATCTCGCCAGCCCGCACACTGAACGAAATGTCCTGCAACAGGACGCCATCGCTCAGATGCTCCACCCGCAGTACCTCATCGCCGAGCGCCACTTTTTGTCTGACAAACAGGTCCTGCTCGGTATCGAGGTCACGTCCGACCATCATTGTTGCGATGGTTTTTACACTGGCCTGTTCGATGGGGATGGTGTCCACCAATTGTCCATCCCGTAACACGGTCACACGGTCGGCGATGTCGAACAATTCTTCCAGCCGGTGGGATATGTAGATGAAAGCCACGCCCCGGCTGCGTTGCTCCCGAATCCAACTGAACAGCAGGCGCAGCTCATGCAGGGTCATGGCGGCTGACGGCTCGTCCACGACGATAATCTTGGCGTCAGCGAACAGGGCTTTGCCGATCTCGACCATCATTTGAACGGCCAGGGGCAGTTGTCTGATCACGGTGTTGGCCGGCACCTTAATGCCAAGCTGTTCGAGGACCTCTGTCGCTCGTCTGTACAGGGTGGCATGATCGATGAGCGGCAAGCCAGGGCGTAAAGGCTCATGCCCCAAGAACAGATTCTCAGCCACAGTCAGGTATGGGCTGAGGCTTGTTTCCTGATAAACAGTGCGAATGCCCGCCCGTTGAGAATCTAAGGGCCCATCAAAGCTCACTGGCTGACCGTCGAGCAAAATCTCGCCTGCGTCGGGTTGATAGGCGCCGGACAAAATCTTGATCAACGTTGACTTGCCAGCTCCGTTCTGGCCTACCAGAGCGTGAACCTCACCGCGGCGCAGGTTGAAATCCACGCCTTTCAGGGCCTGTACTCCAGGGAATCGTTTCTCAATGTTACGCATTTCCAGAATCACGTCATCCATAGGCAATCCTCAAGATCAGGTTCGCGGGGGTGCGGTCGAACTGCGGACAACAAAAGAAATCGGCACCGAGACGTTCACACTGCGGCGGACGGCTTTTGGGGCGGACAACCTGCGGAGCAGCAACTCAACCGTCTTCCTGCTCAGAAAATCAACGTCCATCGCCACAGTGGTAATCGGTGGATGCCAAAACGAAAACCAATCGGGATCGTCATAGCCCACCACAGACATCTCGGCCGGAATATCAACGCCCCGCTCGAAGAACGTCTTCATCAGGCCGGTCATCAGCTCACCGCCAGCAGCGAAGATGGCGGTTGGCCTGTCCGGCGCATCGAGGAGCTGCGCCGCCGCCTCGGCGCCAAAGCTGCGCTGGAACGCGCCAACTTTTATGAGAGACTCCCGGACGGAGATGCCGGCTTCGGTTAGGGCTTCTATATAGCCGCGCAGCCGTTCCCGCCCGGTGCTCAGTTCTTGCGGACCGCATATAATGGCGATTTTACGATGGCCCAGGTGGATGAGATGCCTGGTGACTTGCAGCGCGCCCTCGGCGTCGGACGCCAGGACGTTGTCTACGCCGGGGCTCTTCACCTCGCGCGAATGGGCCACCACCGGAATGCCCTGGCGAACCAAGTGACCGAGATAGGGGTCGTTCTTGCCCACCGAAGAGATGATGATGCCCGCCACTCGTTGCTTGTGTAAGGCTTGCAGGTAGAACAACTCAGACTGGGGGTTTTCTTTGCTGACGCTGAGGATCAGGCGATAGTCGTGTTCGGCCAATAGCCCCTCAATCGTCTGGGCCACGCCCGTGTAGTGAGGGTTCATCAGGTCGGGGACCACCAGGCCGACCATGTTGGTCGCCTGCTTACGCAGGCCGCGGGCCAACAAATTGGGCTGATAATCCAGTTCCCGGACTGCTTGCTCGATCCGATGGCGGAGCTCCTGGCTCACGTAACCGGTGTTGTTGACGGCCCGGGATACCGTGGACGGAGAAACGCCCAGGTATTCGGCAATGTCTTTCATCCTTGTAGGCAATGGGCAACCTTCCTTAGGGCCATATTGCACTGCGCGACAAACTGACCTGCAATCGTTATCAGCAATCGATTGCCTATAGTATAGCAGAAGTCCGCGTTCGTGTCAATAGGTCGTTCCTTAAAAAAATCCTAACCAGTACAGTGTGCATCCGAAATTTTGGGTGAGCCGTAGGGCAGATCTCCAAACCTGCCGCCGTAGGTCGAGTTTCCATACCCGACCTACGGCTGGCCGTCATTCTGAGCCAAAGCCCTGAGCGCAGCGAAGGGGCAGCGAAGAATCTTGTTGTACATCGTGGAATGAGATGCTTCGCTGCGCTCAGCATGACGCAGCCGAGGCTTCTGCTAACTCGCCCAAAATTCCGGACGCACCCACCGGTACAGTACCGTTTGCGCCCTGGGACGGCTTGAGGTAGAATGATCCGCTAGAATCGCCAGGTCACACTTTGGGAGGGAACCATCACATGAATCCGGAAGACCCTCGTATCCTGCGGTTGCGCGCGATGCGCAACAAGGCCCATCAGGGCGGCGGCGAAACCCGTATCGCCAGGCAACACGCCAAAGGCAAATGGACTGCTCGCGAGCGAGTTGAGCGATTGCTCGACCCGCACACCTTTCACGAACTGGAGCCGTTCGTCATTGACCAACGCAGCGAGTGTGACATCGAGGCGGAAGAATATCTGGGCGAAGGCGTCGTCGCAGGCTATGGGGAGGTTGACGGGCGAACGGTGTACGTCTACGCCCAAGATTTCACCGTCCACGGTGGGACGCTGAGTGAGATGCACAGCCGTAAAATCTGCCAGGTCATGGACCTGGCGGCCAGCAGCGGGCATCCCATCATCGGTCTGATTGACTCCGGCGGGGCGCGCATTCAACAGGGTGTGAAGACCCTCGGCGGCTATGCCCAGATTTTCCGCCGCAACGCCCAGTATTCGGGCATCGTGCCCCAGATCAGCGTCATCATGGGGCCGTGCGTCGGCGGTGCAGCCTATTCGCCCGCATTGACCGATGTGATCATTATGGTCGAGCGACAGGCCTTTATGTTCCTGACCGCCCCGGAAGTCATCAAGGCGGTCGCTGGCGAAGAAATCGGCCTGGAAGACCTGGGCGGCGCGGAGGTCCATACCGAATTGAGCGGCACGGCGCACCTGTCGGCCCCGTCCGAAGAGGCAGCGCTGCACCTGTGCCGCCAGGTGCTGAGCTACCTGCCCTCCAATCACCTGGAGGACCCACCCGAGTCGCCCGGTGGCGATGCCCCCGACCGTCTGGCCGATGAGCTCAATTCCATCGTCCCACTGGAATCCAACAGGCCCTATTCCATGCACGATGTCATCGAGCGCATCTTCGACCACGGGTCGCTGCTGGAGCTGCAGCCCGCCTGGGCGCAGAACGTCATCACCAGCCTGGCTCGCCTGGATGGCCATACGGTGGGCGTGGTGGCCCAGGAGCCCAGCGCAATGGCCGGCGTGCTGGATATTGACGCCGCCGACAAGATTGCCCGCTTCGTGCGCCTGTGCGATTGCTTCAACATCCCCCTGCTGACCTTTGTGGACTCGCCCGGCTTTCTGCCGGGGGTCGCGCAGGAGCATCACGGCGTCATCCGCCACGCAGCGAAAATTCTATACGCTTACTCCGAGGCGAGCGTGCCCAAGATTTCGGTCGTCACGCGGCGCGCCTACGGCGGCGCGTATATCGCCATGAGCAGCAAGCATCTCGGCGCCGACCTGAGCTACGCCTGGCCCAGCGCAGAGGTAGCCGTCATGGCCCCCGAAGGTGCGGTCAGTATCCTTTACAGGGAACAACTGGCTCAGGCCCAGGACCCGGCTGCGGAGGAGGCCCGCTTGACCGAACTGTATCGCGCTCAGTTCAATAACCCGTATCACGCCGCCAGTCTGGGCTATTTTGATGACATCATCGAACCGCGCGAGACGCGCCCCAAGCTCATCGCCGCGCTGCGGGTGTTGCGCCATAAATACGCTCCTGGCCTGCCGCGCAAACATGGCAACATGCCGGTCTGAGGGGGAGGCGAATCATGTT
The DNA here is from genome assembly GCA_034435095.1 of Anaerolineae bacterium. Taxonomy (GTDB): domain Bacteria; phylum Chloroflexota; class Anaerolineae; order DAOTYC01; family DAOTYC01; genus DAOTYC01. The sequence goes on from DAOTYC010000139.1 coordinate 8,337, forward strand.
CGAGAATTTGGGGGTTGCTCTGCAAATCACGGTCGTCGGGATGGGCCTGGTGTTTGCCGCCATTCTGGTGTTGTGGGGACTCATCGCCCTGCTGGTGAGAGTTACCGCCACCGTAGCTGCGCCCGAGCCGGAGGCCGCGCCGCTGACCACCGTTTCGCCGCCGCTCAGTTTGCAGCGACGGCGTGCGGCGGCCATCGCCGTCGCCCTGGCGTTGGCTCAGCGGGCACAACCCAAAACCAAGATTTCGCCCCTGACCTCACAGCCCATCCACCCCTGGCAGGCCGTGCTGCGCAGCGGGCAGATGGAACGCTGGGAACGACGAGGTCGGTTGAGATGAAGTACAAAGTCACGATTGGCAAGAGCGTATTTGAAGTCGAGATTGAAGACATCACCTCCCGCCCGGTGGTGGCCGTGGTCGATGGCGAGAGATTTGAAGTGTGGCCCGAGGGCGAGCCAGCCGGGGCAGAAACCCGTCCATCCGCGGCGCCCATCGCGGCTGAGGACACAACAGTAGAGGTCGCGCCACTGCCCAGAGAGGTCAACTACGACGTAGATGTGGCTTCATCGGGCGCACCCGGCAGACGCCGTTCCAGCGCGGTCCTGGCGCCCATTCCCGGCGCGATTGTCTCCATTGCGGTACAGCCCGGCCAGATGGTCACGGTGGGGCAGGAACTGTGCGTCTTGGACGCGATGAAAATGCAAAGCCCCATTCGGGCGTCGCGCGACGGTACCATCAAAGCGATACACGTCGCCGTGGGCGATAATGTCAAGCATCATCAGCTGCTCATGGAATACGCCGACTGAAGCGAGGGGAGGTTCATGGACACATCGTCGCTCATCGCGGAGCTTTTCAGAGGATTCTCCCACTTCAGCGTGGGCAATGCCATCATGATTGGCGTCGGTGGCGTGTTGATTGCCCTGGCCATTCTCAAAGAATACGAACCGGTCCTGCTCCTGCCCATTGGCTTTGGCTGTATCCTGGCCAACATCCCACTCACCGGCATGGAGAGCGAGCTGGGGCTTTTTGGCGTGTTGTATCGGGCGGGGATCAAGACCGAGCTCTTCCCACTGCTCATTTTCATCGGCGTGGGGGCGATGATTGATTTCAGCCCGTTGCTGGCCCAGCCCAAGATGGTGCTGTTGGGCGCAGCGGGACAGTTCGGCATCTTTGGCACGCTGATTCTGGCGACGGTACTGGGCTTCCCGCTCAACCAGGCAGCGTCCATCGGCGTTATCGGCGCCATAGACGGCCCGACCTCGATTTTTGTGGCGACCAAACTCGCTCCAGAGCTGCTGGCGCCCATCGCCGTAGCCGCCTACTCGTACATGAGCCTGGTGCCCATTATCCAGCCGCCGATCATGCGGCTGTTGACGACCCGGCGGGAACGCTTGGTCCGCATGGAGTATGCCCCGCGGCCGGTCTCACGGAGCGCGCTGGTACTGTTCCCCATTGTCACCACGCTGGCCGTCGGCCTGCTCGTCCCTGATGCCACGCCGTTGATCAGTATGCTCATGCTGGGCAATCTGCTGCGCGAGAGCCGGGTTGTCGAACGGCTAAATCAAGCCGCCCAGCACGAGGTCATCAATGTCGCCACGCTGTTCCTGGGGCTGACCATCGGCTCGACGATGGGCGCCGCGCAGTTTCTCAACTGGCAGACGATTGGCATCCTGGCTCTGGGCCTGCTGGCCTTTGCCCTGGATACGGCCGCCGGCTTGCTGTTTGGCAAGCTGATGTGCGCCCTGAGCGGCGGCGCGATCAACCCGCTCATCGGCGCGGCGGGCATCAGCGCGTTTCCCATGGCCGGACGGCTTGCTGCGCGCATGGCGCAGGAGGAGGACTTCGAGAATTTTATCCTGATGCACGCCATGGGCGCCAATACGGCCGGACAGTTGGGCAGCGTCATGGCCGGTGGCGTGTTACTCTCTCTGGTGACCGGATTGCTCTGACGATGAAACAGCCTTCACTTCTGGACCTGGCCTCAGCCATTAAAGACATCATCAGCGATGTGGATCAACACAGCGCGCTGAGCCGCGTCAACGCCCTGCGCGAGGAGCATCCTGACCTTTCCGTCCAAGAACTGGTCGAACTGCTGATCAGGCGCAAGAGCCGTCAGGCTGGCGCGGTCGGTGCGGCGACTTCTGTGGCCGCGCTGATTCCTGGCGTGGGGACTTTGTTTGCCCTGGCCGCCGGCGCGGCAGCCGATGTTGTTCTGGTGCTCAGGATGCAGGCCGAACTGGTGCTGGAAGTCGCCGCCGCCCATCGGCGGCTGCTGTCGGAGGAGGAAAAACAGCGCGCGCTCCTGCTGGTCGCCGGCTTGAGCGCGAGCGGAAACCGATTGGCCCTAGGCGCCGGACGAAAGGTCGCCGCTGAAATGGGGGAGCGCTTCGCTCAGCGTGAGGCGATCAGGTTGCTGCCCGTGGCCGGCGTGGCCGCCTCCGCCAGCCTGAATGCACTGGCGACGTACCTCGTCGGCGTCCGTGCCCATGCCTATTTCAGCCTGGAGCCGGATGAAATGCGCGATTGGCGCGAGGCGGCGCGAGCGATCACTGGCCTGGACGAACGCTGGCTGAAGCGGCGGCTGCGCGAGTCTGCGGCCCTGCAATCGGGCTGGCGAGCGGCGCAGTCGGCCGGACAGGGCGTGATCGCCAGCGCGCGCAGACTGGCTCGCTTTGTCCGCCGACGCAAGCGGTACCTGGAATTGCCGTGATGGCTTTGCGGCTGCACCATCAACGAGATTGAAGCCGTCAGGCGTGAGCGACAATGAAGTATCGCGTTGCCCAACATTTCGGATGGTCCAGACCTCCAGATTGGCATCAAGGTCTCCCTACAGGAAAACCAAGAACACCCTAATACAAAATATTAAGTTTTCGCACACAAAATGTTTAGATTTCCCTACAGACAAACCGAAAGTTTAGTGATAAAATAATTAGAAGGGAAATGGAAAACTGAGCCCAGATGCCTGGCGGCGAAAGGAGGTAGAGGAAACAATGAAATTCTTACGGATTAGTTGGTTGAGTGCATCTCTTGTAATAGCGACCAGCATCGCGGTTTTAGCCGTGTCATCGAGCGTCCTGGCCGCTCCACCGGCACCCTTTGACTTACGGCCGGACCGTCCGGATGGGCCAATTACTCAAGCTGCCCCTCGTGACTTCCCATACGCTCTGGGCTGCTTACCGAGTTCTCCCCTTGAATACCCGCCCAGTTTGCCCCCCGGCCCACGGCTAAGAGCACAGGACTTGCCGCCATCGGTTGACCTGACAGGTCAGTTGCCGCCGGTAGGGGATCAGGGCAGGCAAAATAGCTGTGTGGCCTGGTCCACCGGTTATTATTACAAGAGCTTCCACGAGGGTCTGGAACACTCTTGGGATTTGAATGACCTCGATCATCAGTTCAGCCCGGCTTTTCTTTACAACCAGCGTCTTATTAAGTGCCAAATTGATTGGGGATGGTACATTGGCGCAGCTATGGAAATGCTGCAAAACCTGGGAGATATCCCGATATCCGATTTCCCGTACAATCAGGACGATACTTGTACACAACCTACCCAGCAGCAATTGGATGCGGCACAGGCTTACCGCAGCGGCAGCTTCGGCCCATTCTTTATCAACGATCGGGATGATGTCGGCTACTATGACAATGACTTAACCCCACTAAAACAGGAACTGGCCAGTGGCAATGTGATAGTCTTTGCCAGTCCGGTAACCGATGAGTTCTACCATCCCGTCAACTGCGTCATAGACGTCCCAGAGTGGCCATATAGTTACGGGGGACATGCCATTGCTGTCACAGGCTACGATGACGTCAATCAAAGGTTCAAGTTTAGAAATTCGTGGGGGACAGACTGGGGATGCAGCGGCGATGCGTACCTGACCTACGAGTTCGTCCGGCGCTACGTATATGAGGCATGGTGGATGCAAGACAGAGCGGCGGCCGACTTCACTGTATACTTGCCTTTTGTGCAGAAATCGCCCGCTCCCGGCTTGTATGGACGAATTACGCTGTCCGGTACATCGCTGTCAAATGCTTATGTGCATATTTTGAAATATATCCGGAGCAATCGTACGTTGTACCTACAGGGCAAGACGCGTACAGACTCCGCCGGAAACTACCGCTTCTCCGGCTTGCCCAGCCTGACTTCAGGCCAAGAATATTGGGTAGAATTTCTGAACGAGCGGCGCACGCCTGGGCAATTGTGGCGTTTTACGTGCAAACCGATTACAACCTACAGTGCAGGGACTGACAAGAAAGCCTGCGATTTCGACGTTGCCGATGTGGTCTTAGGGTTCCCCGGAGATGGGAGTGAGGTAGACCTGCCTGAGACATTCACCTGGACGCGTCGTCCGTTTAGCTCAGACAGTTATGAATTCAATCTGTATGACAAATGGGGGGATGATTGGTGGTGGACCGATCCACCTTTGGGATATGTTTCCCAGTACACTTTGCAAAATCTTCCTGCCTACTTTAGTCTGTACACTCCTTACTACTGGGACCTTTGGATTTACACGCCTGCAGGTACAGCCTGGTCCTTGGGCGCCAATCGTGTGTCTTTCAAGTAACCACATGACGCAGACCGTAGGGGCACGTGCGACGTGCCCCTACGGCTCGCCCAAAATTCGGGATGCACCCTCGGTATCTGAATCATTTGACGTCCCCAGCCGATTTACGTAGAATTTAGATAATGGTTTTTTGAAGGAGTCGAAGTATGATTCGGCTACAAGTGCCACTGGAACGGCTCAGGACGTTTTGCCAAAAACGACACATTCGTTGGCTGGCCTTCTTCGGTTCTGTTCTCACGAATGATTTTGGGCCTGACAGCGACGTAGATGTCCTTATTGAGTTTGCGCCGGGCCACACACCGGGGCTTGAGATCGTGGATATCGAAGACGAATTGTCCGAGATTCTTGGCGGCAGGAAAGTGGACGTTGTCAACCCGAAGTACTTGAACCGGCATTTACGAGAGCGGGTATTGGCTTCTGCTGAAGTGTATTATGCCGAAAGATGATCTGGTCTACTTGAGCCACATGCTTGACGTAGCGCGTAATGTCGTGAGGCGCGTAGAACACCGTACAAGGGCAGAGTACGAAGCCGACGAAGACTTGCGGATCATCGTTGCACACCTCGTTCAGACTGTTGGCGAAGCGGCCGCCAGAGTCTCCCCATCTTTCCGCGAGGCTCATCCCGAGATCCCGTGGAGACAGATTGTCGGCATTCGGAATCGAATCATTCACGACTATATGGATGTGGACTACGACATTCTTTGGGAAGTGGCCACAAGGGACTTGCCGTCCCTCGTAGCCGTGCTCAATGGGATTGTCTCGTCAGAAATATGACATGACTTCCCTATGACGCGCGCACCAGGACCTTGCCGCCCGTGCGTTTTGCTGTCTCCTCTATCGCTTCCAACGCCTGGTCCAGCGGAAAGGTCGCCGTGGCAATGCCGTTCATGTCAATCCGGCCGGCGGCCATGAGCTGGATGACGTTCGGAAAATTCTCGTGCCCGGAGTGGCCGATGGCCCCGTACATCGCTGCCCGCTTGGTCTGATAGGTCAGCAGGTTCAGCGGGGTCTCGCCGGCGACCATGCCCACCTGCACCAGCTTGCCGCCCACCGCCAGCGCTTTCTCGATTTCAGGCACGACGGCGCGCGTGGCGCCTGCCGCCTCGACGCCCATGGCCACGCCCTGTCCTTTGGTCTCCTGCATGATGACCGCAGCGGCTGATGTGCCCTGCTGTTGCAGTTCGGCCGGGTCGTAGACATGCGTGGCGCCGGACAAAGCGGCCAGCTTGCGCCGTTCAGGGCGCGTCTCGAAGGCAAAAATCTTGGCCGCGCCCGCCGCCCGCAGAATCTGGATGGCTGCGCAGCCAATGGGCCCCGTGCCAAAGACAGCCACGTGCTGCCCCGGCTTGATACCGCCCGACGCCGAAATCACGCCGTTGTAGGCCACCGAAGACGGCTCGACCATCGCCCCGACGCGGTAAGTCTTGTCCTCGTCTCCGGTCGCCTCGGCGATGTCGTTCAGCTTCCAGGCGTATTTGGCGCGGGCGACCACATACTCGGCGAACGCGCCGTTCAGGGTGAAGCCCAATTCCTCCAGCCGACGGCACTGGTTGAGATAGCCGGCTCGACAGGGCGTGCATTCCCCACACCAGTTCATCTCCTCCACCGTGACCAGGTCGCCAACCCGCACGTCCTTGACCGCCCGGCCGACTTCCACCACCTTGCCGGAGAATTCGTGCCCAATGACCACCGGCAGCTTGGTGTGGCCTGGGAACAGCATGTAGCCCTCTTCGTCCGTCTCGTAGAAGTGGACATCCGACCCGCACACACCGCAGTACTTGACCTGCACCAGAATGTCATCCGGCCCCGGTGAGGGCATGGGGATGTCATCGCGCAGAGAGAGTTTGGTGTTCTTCCAGATGGCGTTGCCGTTCAACGCGCGTCGGTCGCCATCCAGCTCGCGGCCGCTCAACGTATAGCCGGGCCGCGGCGCGTAGTCACCAGTCAGATACAGAGCTTTCATGGTTTGGGTCTCCTTTCCAGTCGTCATGAGTTGTGGTGGAAACGGATCAGGCTGCCATACCTGACGTCGCTTTCAGCCGCCGGCGTCACATTCCCAGAATGGGCCGCAGCCTGTCAATTTCCTCCATGGACTGCACCATGATAAAGAAATACAGCCCACGCGGGTCTAGCGAATCGGCCAGAAATTTGAGCTCGTCTGGCGAAAAAGACCCGCGGATGACCAGCGAACGCCCGGCCTGTTGCACCATGCGGAAGTACGGCAGCATCTCTTCGAGGGGCGGTCCGGCGATGTCGTTGTTGATCTCCAGGCAGCCCAACTCCTCGATCTGCAAAATCAGGTCCAGGATGAACATCGAGGTCGAGTGCAGGTGCATGAAGCAATTGGGATACCGTCGTGCGATGTCGCGGTCTATGGGCTGCAGGTATCGGCGGTACATGGTCGGTGAGTACAGGGCGGTCGCATCTTCCTGCATCCGAATCATCGGACCGGGCGACCATAGCATGTATTGTGCATCGAAGTAACCGCCGCAGAACCTGGGCAACCGCGCCCAGATGGCGTCGGTGATCTCGCAGAAAATCTCGGCCATGCGCCGCAGCGCTCTGCCGGCTTGCTCCGGCGACTCCAGCAGGTCCACAATGCTCTGCGTGTGCCCGCGCAACGACCCGGCCAAGTCAGCCGGCCCGGCCAACATGCCATGCCCGACCGGATAACGGCCCGCTGACCGCTTCACCAGAACGTCGGCGAACTCCATGTACTTGCGATACCAGGGGTCTTCGGAGTTCAACCGTATGGTTTCCAGATGGGCCAGAGGCAATTCTCGTTCGACGGCCAGGATGCTGCCTGGCAAGATGCGCATTGGACAGCCCAGCATGGCCTCCAGCCAGGGCACAACGTGCGACGGTGCCGCTCCGCGGAAGATGTCGTCGCCCGTCAGCTCGCCCTCCTTCAGGATGCACTCTTCGTCATCGGCGAACTCATTGGGGTCAATCATGTCCAGTGAAAGATATTCTACGCCCTTCTCTTCCCAACTCAGGCTGGGCCGATATTCGCGCATGGGAAACCAGGTCTTGAACGTGAAACCGACCAACGGCCGGTCGACTGGCTCGCGGTTCCAGAAAGCCAGATAACGCGATACCTTTGCCGGGTCATTGCCGAACGGCGCACTTGACATTGTACGAGCCTCCTGTTTGGCCTTTTTGTTCGCGCATAGTCTGCAGAAACCCTTCGCCGCTGACGATCAGACAATTTGCCTGCCTCAGAACTGGCAGGGCCTCATCCCCATGACGAGATAATCAGCCTGCCCGAGCAGGGCGTAAGCCCACAGTGTGAGCATTATACCAGCCCAAACACCTTTTGCCAAGCGACGGACGAAAGTGGGGTGCTCCCCACTCCCGATTTCTTCTTGACTTACTCATCTACCTGGCGTATAATGCGTGTGAAGCCGAGGTTGGGCTGTGTCAAAGCAAGGGAGCGGCGCCTTGTCTACCTCCAGTTCTCATGCGAGACAAAGAGGTCTTGGCGATGTGGTTGTCTGACGTTAATACCTGTTACCGATTTGGAGGAGAGTGCTCATGAAAGCCGTCGTAATGGCCGGGGGCTCCGGTTCTCGCTTGCGTCCGATTACGGTGGGGCGTCCCAAGCCCATGGTGCCGGTAGTCAATAAGCCGGTGATGGGCCATATTTTGGACCTGCTGAAACGACATAACTTGACTGACGTGGTGGTAACCGTCCAGTATCTGGCCGATGTCATTCAGGACTATTTTGGTGAAGGCCAGAACTACGGATTGAACATTCGCTATTCACTGGAGGAAACTCCTCTGGGGACGGCAGGCAGTGTGAAAAACGCTCAGGAATTCCTCGATGAGCCGTTCGTCGTCATCAGCGGCGACGCGATCACGGACATTGACCTGAGCCGGGTCATCGAGTTTCACCGTTCGAAGCAAGCCAAAGTGACTTTGACGCTCTATCGCGTCCCCAATCCTTTAGAGTATGGCGTCATCATCGTTGACGAAGAGGGGCGCATCCAGAGGTTTCTGGAGAAGCCCAGTTGGAGCGAAGTCATTTCCGACACGGTCAACACCGGTATCTACGTGATTGAGCCCGAAATTTTGGATTTTGTCGAACCGGGCGTCCCCTTCGATTTCAGCAACGATTTGTTCCCCAAATTGATGGCGGCTGGCATTCCCCTGTATGGCTACGTGGCCGACGGCTACTGGTGCGATGTTGGTGACATACGTGAGTACATGCGCGCCTCGAGCGACATCTTGTACAAGCGGGTAAAGCTGGACGACGTGGGCCATCACATCGGCGGCAACATCTGGGTCGGCGACGATGTGGAAATTGCCCCTGACGCCGAGCTGTATGGCCCTATCTACCTGGGCAGTGGCGTCAAAATCAAAGGCAAGGTCGTCATCCATGGGCCGACGGTAGTGGAGGATTTCAGCATTGTAGACAATCGGGCGCACATTGACCGCAGCATCATCTGGCGCAATTCATACATCGGCGAGGGGGTGGAGCTGCGAGGGGCCATCGTTGGCCGACAGTGCAGTTTGAAGTCCAACGCGGTCATCTTCGAAGGCGTGGTCATCGGCGACAACACCTACGTCGGCGAGTCGGCTGTCATCCACTCCGACGTGAAAATCTGGCCGGGCAAGGAAATCGAGGCTGGCGCCACAGTCAAGAACAGCATCATTTGGGGTTCACAGGGCCGCCGCGTGCTGTTCGGGCGATTTGGCATCACCGGCCTGGTGAACGTTGACTTGACGCCAGAGATGGCGGCTCAGCTCGGCGCGGCTTTCGGCGCAACTCTGCCGCGCGGTTCGACGGTAACCATCAACCGCGACCCGCATCGCAGTCCGCGCATGATCAAGCGGGCCATCATCTCCGGCCTGCCTTCCGCCGGCGTGAATGTGCTGGACTTGCGCAACGCGCCCATTCCGGTGGCCCGCTTCATGACGCGCTACCTGGGAGCACGCGGCGGCATCCACGTCCGCTTGTCGCCCTTCGACCAGCGCACCATTGATATTCGCTTCTTTGATGAGCAAGGCCGCAACCTGAGCAAATCGGCGGAGCGCAACATCGAACGGGTGTACTTCCGCGAAGACTTCCGGCGGGTCTATCTGGACGAAATCGGCACGATTGAATACGCGCCGGCGGTGACAGAGACCTACGTCAGGGAATTCATGAAGTGCGTGGATGTTGAGGAAATTCGCCGCGCCGGCTTCTACCTGGTTGTTGATTACGCCTACGCGCCGTCGGCGGAGGTGCTGCCTGCGATTTTGACCGCGCTGAATTGCAACGTCGTGGCGCTCAACGCGCGCATTGATGAGACCAAAATGTCCACTTCCCATGCAGCGTTTGAGAAGGCGCTGGAACAGTTGGCATCCATCTGCGCCGCGCTCAACACCACCTTGGGCGTCCGCCTGGACGTGGGCGGCGAGAAGATTTTCCTGGTTGACGACAGCGGCCGTATTGTGCCGAACACCAAAGCGGCGGCAGCGATGACCCTGCTCGCCCTGCGGGCGCACGGCGGCGGCAAGGTGACCGTGCCGGTCAATCAGCCGTCCATTTTTGAGCACATTGCCGGGCAAAACAACGGCCAGATTATCCGCACCAAGATCGACGCGTATGATTTCGCGGCCAGAACCGCCCAGGAGGATGTGATCTTAGGTTGCGATGGCACTGGCAATTTCATCTTCCCCAGTTTCCAGAACGTCATTGATGGCCTGATGGCCGTCGTCAAGCTGCTCGAGTTCCTGGCGAAGCAGAGGACCTCCCTGTCAGAGGTGCTGGCGACGTTGCCGCCTTACTACATCGCTCAGCAGCGTGTGTCCTGCCCATGGGAGGCCAAAGGGACGATCATGCGGCTGTTGTATGAGCAGTATCAGGATTACGGCTCGGAGACAATTGACGGCATCAAGATTTGGTTGGGGGAGGACTGGGTGTTGATTCACCCCGACCCCGATCAACCGACCTTCCACGTGACGGCAGAATCGCGCTCCGACGCCGACGCCCGCGCGCTGGCCGATAAATACGTGCGGGTAGTCGAAAGCCTGCGCCCCTGAGATGTCGGTTCTGTTCAGGCTGGGCAATTTTGCCATCCATACCTATTCCGCCCTGATGGCTCTGGCCGTCCTGGCCGGGCTGTCCCTTGCATTGCCGGCGGCCAAACGTGTGGAGCGCGGCAGCCGCGCGGTCATTTTCGACGCTGTCCTTTGCTCGCTGATGGGCGGTATCGTTGGCGCGCGACTGGAGTTTGTCGCCCTCAACCTGGAATTCTTTCGTGAGCAGCCGTCTGCAATCTGGCAGATATGGCAAGGGGGGCTGGCCTATCACGGCGGCCTGCTCGGCGGCGTTCTGGCTCTGGCCGCCTATGCCCGCTGGCGGCGGCTATCGTTTTGGCAGTTGGCCGATGTGCTGACGCCGGGGCTGGCCCTGGGCGTGAGCATCGGCTGGCTGGCCTGCCTCTCCGGCGGCTACGCCTACGGTCAAATGGGTTTCGGCTGGCTTCATTTCGCCTGGTATGACCTGTACGGCGTCACGGCCTCGCGCTTTGCCGTCCAGCCACTGGGCGCGGGCCTGTCCGTTGTTGCCTTCGTTGCCGTGTGGCTCGCCAGGCCGGTCTTCCGCCGACCTGGCGCTCTTTTCGTGCTCTTTCTGTTGCTGAACGGCCTCATCCACTTCGCCCTGGGCTTTGGGCGCGGCGACGAAACGCTGCTGTGGCATGGCTGGCGCGCCGACCAGTGGCTGGCGCTGGGGCAGGTTGCCGCGGCAGTGTGTCTGGGGATTTGGAGAGGCATTAAAACGTGACAGGTGCACCCGAAATTTTTGAAAGCAACAGGTTCAAGGAAAGCCCCAGACTGCACAAATGTTACATCCCCCCAAAGCTGACTTCCGTTTGCCGATTTTCCTGCTTGTGCTATAATCCCGTGCACACCTGAACGAAGGGAGAGCCTTGCTGATGAAAGTGATTGGCAGAGTCTGGAAATACGGGGCAAATGTGGATACCGACGCCATTATCCCTGCCCGTTACCTCGATATGCACGACGGCGCCGAACTCGCCAAACATGTGATGGAAGACCTCGACCCGACCTTTGCCACAGCGGTGCGACCCGGCGACATCGTTGTGGCGACCACCAATTTTGGCTGTGGCTCATCGCGTGAGCACGCGCCCCTGGCGCTGAAATCGGCTGGCGTGGGCTGCGTCATCGCCGAGACGTTCGCTCGCATCTTTTACCGCAACGCCATCAACATCGCCCTGCCCATTCTGGAATGCCCCGAAGCGGTAGCGGCGGTAGAGACCGGCCATGAGCTTGAGGTGGACTTGACCACCGGCCGCATCCGCAACCTGACCACCGGCCAGACCTATCAGGCCAAGCCCTATCCGCAGTTCATGATTGACATCATGGAGGCCGGCGGCCTGATGGCAAAAACGGTGCGCGATTTGAAGAAATAGCGTCGGAATGAGCGATTGGAGCGAATCAGCGAGGGGCGAACCTGCTCGCCGCCCCGTTGAGTTATTATTTGGGAGGGGCTTAAACCATGACCTATCGTATCGCTGTGATCCCTGGCGATGGCACCGGCCCGGAAGTCATCGCCGAAGGCATGAAAGTGCTGGCGGCTGTGGCCGCTAAACACGGTTTCAAATATGAGGCCGTTACCTATGACCTGGGCGGCGAACGCTACAAACGGACGGGCGAAATCTTGCCTGAGTCGGTGCTGGCAGAGCTGAAGACGTTCGACGTCATCTACCTGGGGGCG
>DAOTYC010000140.1:0-7710 GCA_034435095.1 Anaerolineae bacterium
GGCTCGATCCAGGCGCGGTGGCCCTTCTTTTTGGAGAGCTCGAAGGAGCGGACGAGGGGCATGGTGGCACCGCAGGCCGGGTTGGGGCATTTCACCGTGCGCGCCCACAGCCAGGCGATGACGGTCATCCCTGGGGGCGTCCCTGGGAGCGCAGGCGTCCCTGGGAGCGTAGGCGTCTCGCCTGCTCCTTCGCTCAACCGCGCGCCTGATGCGGACATGATGTCCGCGCTCCCAACATCCGCGCTCCTGAGCGTAGGCGTCCCTGGGAGCGTAGGCGTCCCTGGGAGCGTAGGCGCCTCGCCTGCTCCTTCGCTCAACCGCACGCCTGATGCGGACATGATGTCCGCGCTCCCAACGCTTACAGGCGTCCCTGGGAGCGCAGGCGTCTCGCCTGTCCCTTCGCTCAACCGCGCATTTGGTGCGGACATGATGTCCGCGCTCCCAACGCTTACGCTCCTAGCCGCGCTCCCATACGGCCAGTCCTCCGCTCTTTCCACCAGGCCGGCTTTGACCGGGTTGTTGTGAATGTAATTCACCGCGTTCTCGAAGTGTTTTTCATTGCGGATGAAGCGGTCGAAATATTCCGGCTGCCAGAAATCGCCGGTCCGTCCAAGAATTTTGTTGGCCTCTTTCGCGGTGAAGGATTTCCAGGAGTGCAGGATTTGGGCAAGCGGATAACCCGGCAGCGTTTCGATCAAGACGTGGACATGGTTAGGCATGACGACCCATGCCAGGAGGCGATAACGCTGCCCATCGAAATGAAGCAGGGCGTTTTCCACCAATCGCGCGATTCGCTCATCTCGCAGGCTGCACGAGCCGTGTCCGGCGTCAATGTAATGTTCAATCTTTTCGCGGCGAGCCTGCTTGTCCTCGACCCTCAAGAAGTGCTCCCACTCGGCGCGTTTGCTGGCAGGCATAGCGTCGGCCAGGCGGAAAGTGATCATTTGCACCAAGCCGGGTTGGTCGAAGTGTGGTAGATAACCGCGCGTGTAGTAGCCTTTTGGGGGCGTGGCTGGGGGCGCATCTGGGGGCGTGGGCATCCTGCCCGCAAGGATGTCAGGGGAGACAGGCGAGACGCCTGCGCTCCCAGAGACGCCTGCGCTCCCGGAGACGCCTGCGCTCCCAGAGACGCCTGCGCTCCCAGAGACGCCTGCGCTCCCAGAGACGCCTGCGCTCCCGGTTGCGCTCACAGAAACTTTGGGATACAGGTGTCCGATGCGTTTCTCGGCCTCGTCGCGCATCCACTGGCCGTAGAAGCGCACGTCGGCGGCCAGGCCGCGCGCGCCCGGCCACGAGCCGTCCTGCATGTTCCTGGCGCCGGCGGCCTGCTTGCGATAGGCCGGGTTGACCGGCGGCTGGCCGGCAAAACGCGGGGGGATTTCGATCAGGGCCTTCGTAATCAACACGGCCACCGGGTTGAGGTCGCTGGCGTAGGCTGTCAGGCCCAGCCGCTGCGCTTCGAGCGGGATCGAGCCGCCGCCGCAGAAGGGGTCGAGCACCGCCGGCGGGTGGCCGTTGGTGGACTTGAGGATTTCCGCACGGGCGGCGTCGAGCACCGCCTGGTTGTTGGTGTTCTCCCATTTCACCAGCTCTTCGATCAGCCGGAAGAGGCGCTGTCGCTCCCGGTCCTGCGCGGCCGCGGTGGGGAATCGCTCGGGCTGGCTGGAGGGGTCGTCCACCAGCGAGGCGAACAGCACGGCCCGGCAGGCCGCCAATGGCCGCCGCGCCCACCACAGGTGCAGGGTAGATGGGTGGCCGTGGCGGATGGACTTCTCGCGGGCCGATTCGCGGTTAATGGCCTCCAGCGGGAGGGCCACTTCGATGAGCTTTTTGCGATAGGTCATGGTCACTCCTTGTCATCCGGGTTCATCAAAAACTGATTTTGCCGCGCGCTCGACGAGTTCGTGGATGCGTTCGCAGCAACGGCGTAGACTGTCGGCACGGTGGACGGCTACCTCTGGACGCCACCAGTGGTTCACAAACTCAATCAAGCGGGAAGTGTAGGCCGGTCCAATCGGCCGCCCGCTGCCAGGCCTGGGGACCATATCTTGCCGAATGGCTTTACGGCGCGACTCTCGGGCCAGGTTGACCAGAACGACTTTGGGGTCATCCAACGACTCCGGACTCAAAGGTATCCGCGACATGGAGACACCCAAGAAATCGGCCATGCGCTCACGGTCGGCGAGCAACCAGGCTTCTACTTCTGGCACCGCTATCCGGAAACACATCCATTGCGCCGGGTTGGGCAGCCACTCGCTGCGCAGCGGTGGCGCGCAGTCTGCGTCCCGGTCGAGGTCTATCAAGACGACCCAAGGCGATGAACGGGCCGCCTGATTATAGCCGGGCAGATTCTTCCGAATGTTCGACTTGCCGCTTTTTCCGTAAACGCGCGCCAATGCCGCCCCCTTCTGGACGATTACCCGCTGTAGCACCGCCTCATCCACCAGGCCTTCTACAGCAGCAGACATCACAACCTGCCTGGTGTCAGCCATCATTTGTCACCAAACAACGGAAGTTGATGCGCGTTTTGCGGGCTGGTATGCGGCAGCACAGCCTCTGCCAGGCTCAGGCCGCCTTCCAACAGCTTGCGAATCTCTCCGAACTCAGCAGCCACGCGCACTGTCGTCCCCTCATGGCCGGGCTGCAGGAGAAGGACTTCGTCCAGGCCAATTCCCTCATCGCGCAACAAATCAGGTGAATGCGTGCTGACCAGAATCTGACGCCCGGACTTGCGCTGCACACGGGCAAACATCTGGGGGATGAACCGTATGACCTCGGGATGCAACGACAGTTCGGGTTCTTCCAGGAGCAAGGGCCCGCTCCCATCCAAGGTCGCCCACAAGAGTCCCACCAGTCGAAGCGTACCGTCTGAGAACTGTTCTTCCGTCTGCCATGCGCCTTGGGGACGCCAGTGTTCGTATTTGCCGCGCAAGTGGGGCGTTCCGCGAGAATCGCGCCACAATTCCACTTTTTCCAATTGGGGCACGGCAACTCGCAGCACGTCCGCGATACGTCGCAGCCGGGAGTTCTGTGTCCTATCCGGCGTGCGGGCAATCTGTTCCAGAAAATCGCCGCCATAAGGGTCGTTGATCCTGCCCACCGAACGGTCCGGCTCCCGGATCAATTGGGGGACGATGTGCAAATAGCGCACAGACAAGAAAAACTCGGCTACTTCACGAAAATCCTGATTCGCGTAGACTTGTTCCAGGTAAGTCTGCGTCAGCCTCTCAGGGTCCCCCTGGTCATTGGCATCGGGCCGGTCCAGGATGACTACGCCTGCCCTGGTCACCTTTTCTTTTTGCACAATCGGGCGCTGGCGGTTGTCTTGGGTGAACTGAAGCTCGTATTCCCAGAGTGGCGCCGGGGCCTTGTCCACAAGCGGCGAGGCTTCTTCCCCTATCTGCACACGAACCGTTACATTGGGGTATCGTCGGGCAGCCAGAGAGCGCAGTTTGGACACGCCACCGCGCCGTCGAACGGCCTCTTGAAAGCCGCCCCCTACCGCCACGATGTCATACAGGAAACGAAAGACATCCAACAGATTCGATTTCCCCGCGGCGTTGGGACCGACAATGAACACACGACGTTGTAGGCTGACCTCGATACGAGTAAAATTGCGCCAGTTTTCCAGGTATACTTGCGTGAAATGGTAGGGTTTTCGAGTTGCCTTTGTCATTTGGGCACCTCCGCTCGCAACAGAAGCTCATTCAAATCGTAGTTCACGCTCGTTACGCCGAAGTCTGGCTCCTTCAGGAATGGGCGGCGGATGTAACGCGGCTCACTGGCGACATCGCCGTCCACCGATACAATCGCCAGGATGAAGTCATCCGGCTTGTTCAGGGCGGTCAGGATCTGGGTTTTGGAGACCGTCACCGTGGTGGCGTCGGCGGCCTTGCCCTTGACTTCGATGAAGCGCAGGCGGCCGTTCGATGGCGCGCGCGATTCGATGTCATAGCCGGGGTGGTCGCGGGGCATTTCGCGCGGCTCGTAGCCAAGCCGTCGTTCCGCCGCCATGACTGCGGCCACGGCCAGCCGCTCGATGCGCTCACGTTCGGCCGGCGAGACGGCGCACACGTCGTCCTGCTGGCCCCTGAGCCTGTCAATGAGCCGCTGGGGCACGATCAGCGCGCCGCCGATGACGCGGGGTGGCAACGCCAAGAGGCTGAGCTCCTGCTCCAGCTCGGCCATGCGTCTCTGCAGCCGCGCTTCCAGCTCATCGGCCCGCTGCCGGGCTATGGCTGAGTTGATCTTGGCGTTGCGTTTGCCGGCCAGTTCCTGCGCCTTGAGCTCGTTGGCCCGATGGTCCCAGTAAGTGATTTCTTTGGTCAGCCGGTCTTTCACCGCGGCCATGGTCTTGCGCACCTGCTCCTCTTTGAGCCGCCTGACCTCGTCCAGGTGGGCCGGGACCAGATGATCAATGGCGAAACCAACCGCCCGGCTTTCCAGGTCGCCGCTGATCCAGTCGGCCTGCAGCGCGGTCTGGAGGAGGGCTGACTCATCATCGGTGATGGGCCGATAATCGAGATAGGGCGCGTAGCCGGCGTCGCGGACGTGGCCCTGGGCGTCAATTTCCACAAACTGCAACCGCTGCGACGCCACGCGGCGGTCATCGCCGACCGGCCGGGCGTCCTGGATGGCGTGTTCGAGATAGAACACGGCGCGCACCTGCTCCGTGCAATTGTCCGGGTCAACCAATATCGCCCCCCGTTTGAGCAGGTCACGGTGGCGTTCCAGGACGAGGTCAATGGTCGCGTCGAGCAGGGGATGGCCCGGACAAAGGAAGGCGGCCGTCGGCTTGCCCGACACGTTGGCGAGCTGCTTCTCGAATGTTACGCGCTCATAGCGGCTCAACACCGGCTCGCCGACGCCGATCAGGCGGTCGCGGCTGCGGATGATGGCGGGCACGTGGACGATCTCATAGCGGCCAGCCTCGCGTTCGTGCATCCGGCCGCCCAGCAATTGGAACGCCTCGCGGAAGAAAGAGGCGATGTAGTGGGGCTGCAATCGGCGCGCCGCGGCCCGCTCCATGTCCTCGCGGATGGTCTGCACCTGCTCCGGGCTGAGCATCTCATGGGTTAGAGCGCGCTCTTCGATGAGTGCCCGCAGGCGGTCATAGTCAAGCGTGTGGTCAATGACCTGTTCCAGCCGCGCCTTGACCTCCGGCTGATCGCCGTAGCGGATGGCCTCGATGACCAGCGAACGCAGGCTCGTCTCGGTGAAACAGCGGTCCAGCACGTCGAAGACGCTGCCGCCGAGGGCCCGGCGCTGCTGTTCCAGCTTCTCCAGCAAGCGCTGGAAGACATCGCCTTCGCGCGTTTCGATGGCGACCAGGTTCCACAGGTGGCAGACTTCGGTCTGGCCGATGCGGTGGATACGCCCGAAACGCTGCTCGATGCGATTGGGGTTCCACGGCAGGTCGTAGTTGACCATCAGGTGGGCGCGTTGCAGGTTGATGCCCTCACCGGCCGCATCGGTGGCTACCAGAATCTGGACATCTTTGTCCTGTGTGAACAGCTCTTGGGCCTTGCGTCGCTCCTCGCGGCCCATTCCGCCATGGATGGCGACGACGGCCTCGCGACGACCCAGCAGCGTGCGGATGCGCTCGGTCAGATAGTTGAGCGTGTCGCGGTGTTCGGTGAAGATGATGAGCTTGCGCCGGTGGCCGTTTGCATCGAACAGCTCATCGCCAGCCTCGGCCTGGCTGCGGCCTTGCAGCAATTCCGCCAGCTCTTCCCATTTCTTGTCCACGCCGCTGAGGCGAAGCTGATGGGCATGTCCTTCCAGTTTCTTGAGGGACGCGATTTCGGCCTGCAGCTCGGCGATGGTGCGGGCTGCCGAAGCGCTATCCACCAGTTGTTCTTCGATGGTCTCGACCTCTTCCGCCGGCGTTTCATCGTAGAAATCGTCAATCTCGCCGTTATCGGCGGCGAGGGCCGTCACGGTTTCGAGTTCCCATTCGGCCTCTGCACCCCGCTTGAGGAGCTGTTCCTCGCGCAGGCGGTTCTCCAGCCGTTGGCGACGGCGGTGCAGCGACTGATAGATGGCCTCCGGCGAGGAAGCCAACCGCCGTTGCAGGATGGTCAGAGCGAAGCCGACCATGTTGCCGCGCTTGCGCTGTCCTTCTTCGGCCAGGCGGTCGGCGCGGTTCATCTCCTCGCGCACGTAACTGGTAACCTCATGATAGAGACGGGCTTCAGCGTCAGAGAGCCTGTAGTTCACGGTGTAGGCGCGACGCTCCGGAAACAGCGGCCGGCCATCGAACTTGACCAGGTGTTCTTTGACCATACGGCGCATCAGGTCGGACGTATCCACCATGTGCACGCCGTCACGGAAGCGCCCCTCGAAGCGGTCGGCGTCCAGCAGGGCCATGAACAACTGAAAACTTTCCTCGATGCCATTGTGGGGCGTGGCCGTCAGCAACAGGAAATGGCGGGTGATGCTGCCCAGCAATTGGCCCAGGCGATAGCGTTTGGTGGCTTTGACTTCGCCGCTGAAGAACGACGCGGACATCTTGTGCGCCTCATCGCACACGATGACATCCCAGTCGGTCTGTTTCAGCCTGGCCTGAATGTCTTCGTTGCGGCTCAACTGATCGAGGCGGCAGATGACCAGATTTTTCTCGGCGAAGACATTGCCGCTGCGCGCCGTCTCAATGGTCTCGCGGGTGATGATGTCAAACGGCAGGCTGAAGCGGCGGTACATCTCGTCCTGCCACTGCTCACAGAGGTTGCCCGGGCAGCAGATCAGACATCGCTGCAAATCGCCGCGCATGAGAAGCTCTTTCAGGAACAGGCCGGTCATGATGGTCTTGCCCGCACCGGGGTCGTCGGCCAGGAGATAGCGCAGCGGCTGGCGGGGCAACATCTCACCGTAAACGGCGGTGATCTGGTGCGGCAGCGGCTCGATATCCGAGGTGTGGATGGCAAGGTAGGGGTCGAACAGATGGGCCAGGCGGATGCGCTGCGCCTCAGAGACCAGTCGGAACAGCGCGCCGTCGGCGTCGAAGCTCCACGCACGGCCGGCGGCGACCACTTCGAGCGTCGGCTCGTGATCGCGGTATACGAGCTGTTGGCCGACGCGGCCGGCCGGGTCCTTGTAGGTCAGCGTAATCACATTGTTGCCATGCCAGGTCACATCCACGACGGTGACCGTCGCATCAGGTAAGACACCTTTGACATCGGCGTTCTTCTTGAGGTCTTCGAGTCTGGCCATAGACTGCTCCTTTGAAGCAAACGGAAGGCGCGCCAGGCCCAATCAGGCGGCGTCCCGTTCAGTATCAGGTCCAACAGCGGCAGAGCGTGGAACAGGCGTAACCGTATGTTACGCCAATTGTACTACATTGGTGCGGATTTGTCTAAATGGGAAGCTGTCGGTCGGCAAGGCGTTTGAGTTGGCCGGCATGTCGCTGTGGGGGTTTCGCCAGCTTCTGGCCTGGCGGCACATGAGCGTGTGTCGCTGCGTTGACACACACGGATAGCGGTGGTATACTGACCAGGTAGAGAGATTTGAAACCGGGTGACGCCGGGTGAAGGTTGTGTTGATCGTGTAGTCAAAATGTTATGGTGTTGAGAAGATTTATGACGTGCCCTGCTGCCATCAGGGCCATGAAGTTCCCTTGGGGGCACTGTATTCCGAACACCAGGTTTTCCTCTCAAAGTTGTGGTTTGGCGCATGGGTGTCAAGGTAATGGGCATCAGGGAAATCGAAAAG
>DAOTYC010000141.1:0-5319 GCA_034435095.1 Anaerolineae bacterium
GTCGGTATGAGCGGTGGGAAACCGCTAAGTAGAACAAGCATGATGATTTCCTGAAAGACGTCTGTAACGCGGTAAACGCCGGCAACTTCGCCGACTTCTTCCAAGACCTCAAAAAAGTGCGACAATCAGTGCCCCCAAGGGAACTTCATGGCCCTGATGGCAGCAGGGCACGTCATGAATCTTCTCAACACCATAACATTTTGACTACACGATCAACACAACCGTCACCCGAAATCACCCGGTTTCAAATCCCTCTACTCGGTCAGTATACCACCGCTATCAGTGTATGTCAACGCAGCGCATACGCTCATCTGCCGCCAGGCCAGGAGCTGGCGAAGCTGCCACAGCGGCACTGCCAGCTCGACCCTCAATTTGGACGAATCCAGGCCTGCGTGGTACAATTAGCGTAACACTGTGTGATTATTTGGCCCGCTGTAGGGCTAAAGACATGAGCCATAGGCAGCTCACCATCAGATAATCTGCTGTATATCAGTGCTTTGCCCAGACCGATTTGCTGTTCGCCTGCCATTTGCTGAGGGTTTTGCTAATGTCTCATCCTTGCATTCACATTGAGGGTGCACTGATCCCCGCGGACATCTTAGAATCCATTGCCGCCGGCGAGGCGGAAGGCCAAACCGGCGCGGACTTCGGTCTGCCCAAGACTGCCCGACTGACCGACGAGATCGCCGCTGCCTGGGCCGACGCACGCGCCTACTGGGAAGCCTTCCAACATGGGCTCGCCCGCTTGGCCCCACACGAGTCTGCCACCACTGTGACCCGCGAGCAATTGATGTTGCCCCTGCTGCGCTCTCTTGGCTACCACCACACCACGTTTCAACCGCGGGCCACAGTCATCGGCAACAGCACTTACGCCATCTCCCACCGCGATGGGCCAGACGGCAGCGGGGTGCCCATCCACATCGCCGGCTGTGACTCCAACCTCGACCAGCGGCCGCCTACCGGCCGCCCACGTCTCAGTCCGCATGGGCTGATGCAGGAGTACCTCAACCGCAGCGAGGACCTGTGGGGACTGGTCACGAACGGCTATCGGCTGCGCGTGCTGCGCGATTCGGCCCTGATGACCCGCCCGTCCTATATCGAGTTCGACCTGCAGCAGATGCTGGAGGGCGAACACTTCGCCGACTTCGGCGTGATGTATCGGTTGATCCATCGCAGCCGCCTGCCCCGCACGGTGGAAGACGCGCCACAATGTCTCCTGGAGCAGTACTTTCAGAGAGGTGTTGAGCAGGGTGGACGCGTGCGCGACCGATTGCGCGATGGCGTGGAGGAGGCGCTCAAAATCATGGGCTCCGGTTTCCTGCGCCATCCCAACAGCGAGAACCTGCGCGAGCGCATCCGCCGCGGTGATCTCACCGCCCCGGCCTACTACCGACAGCTCCTCCGCCTCGTCTATCGCCTCCTGTTCCTGATGGTCTCTGAGGAACGCAACCTGATCGGCCCGGAGGATGCCCACCTGGCAGAACTCTACCGACGATATTACAGCGTTACCCGCCTGCGTGAGCAGGCCGGGCGATACTTCTTCACGGATGAACGCCATGCCGACCTGTGGCAGGGGCTGCGCTACACGTTCCGCCTGTTCGAGGACGAGACCCTGGCCGGGCGAATGAACATGCACGCTCTTGACGGCGACCTGTTCGGCCCGAACGCCATCCCCGACCTGGACAGCGCATCCCTGTACAACGTAGACTTCTTGAGCGCGCTGCGCTGCCTGTCGCTCTACACAGAGGACCGCACCATGCGGCGGGTGAACTATGCCGCGCTGGATGTGGAGGAACTCGGCAGCGTGTATGAGAGCCTCTTGGACTATCACCCTGTCATTGAGCCGCACGGCGCTCAGATGGCCTTCAAATTCGTCGCCGGCTCCGAGCGCAAAACCACCGGCTCCTATTACACTCCCCCCGCACTGGTTCAGGAACTCATCAGGAGCGCGCTGGAGCCGATTATTCAGGAGCGGTTGAGGGAGACCCTCACCCCCGGCCCCTCTTCCAATGCTTTGGGAGAGGGGAAGAGCGTGGGAGAGGGGAGGGCCCTCACCGCTGGCCGCTCTGCCAATGCTTTGGGGGAGGGGAGTGCCCTCACCCCCGGCCCCTCTCCCCATGCTTTGGGAGAGGGGAAGAGCGTGGGAGAGGGGAGGGCCCTCACCGCTGGCCGCTCTGCCAATGCTTTGGGAGAGGGGGATGGCGTGAGAGAGGAGGGCAGCACGCCCCTCTCCCAGTATGGGAGAGGGGTTGGGGGTGAGGGCCAGGAGACAGACGCCGGCGAACGAGTGCGGTTGCCGCACCCCAGCCGCGAGCTGATCGAACGCGCGCGCGAGTTGCGCAAGAAGGGCACGCCGGCGGAGACACTGCTCTGGGAGTTGCTGCGAGGACGGCAACTTCACGGTCGGAAGTTTCGTCGCCAACATCCTATCGGGCGATTTATCGCCGACTTCTTCTGCGACGATGCCCGACTAATCATCGAATTGGATGGCGCAGTGCATCAGGAACCGGATCAGAAAGCCAGGGATAGAATTAGAGATGAAATCCTCCGCCAGCACAACCTGCACGTCTTACGCTTTTCGAACGACGAAGTCTTACATGATATTGAAAGTGTCCTCCAGCGTATTTCGGACCACATTCTGACGCACTCTTTTGAACACTTATCTGCCAATTCCCAAGCTGCTCAGGGTCAGGTGACGCCCCTCGCCCAGAGCACTGGGAGAGGGGCTGGGGGTGAGGGTTCTCCCGCCGAACGCGCCCTGCTGTCGCTCAAGGTCTGCGACCCGGCCTGCGGCTCCGGCCACTTCCTGCTGGCGGCGGCCAGGCGCATCGGGCAGGAGCTGGCCCGCGTGCGCAGCGGCGAGGAGCACCCGCCGCCCGAAGCCTATCGCCGCGCCGTGCGCGATGTCATTCAGCATTGCATCTATGGCGTGGACAAAAACCCGCTGGCCGTTGACCTGTGCAAAGTCGCCCTGTGGCTGGAGGGCCACAACCGCGGCCTGCCGCTGACCTTCCTCGACCATCGCATCAAGTGCGGCGACAGCCTGGTCGGCGTGCTCGATCTCAACGTCCTGGTGCATGGCATCCCCGACGATGCCTACAAGCCGGTCAGCGGCGACGACAAGAAGCTGGCGGCGGACATACGCAACCGCAACAGGCGGGAACGCGAGGGCCAACTCGGCCTGGAGCTGCCCGCTCCGCCCGACACGAGCGCGCTCGCCAGGCTCTGGGCGCAACTGAGCGACATGCCCGACGACGACGTGGATGCCATCCGCCGCAAGCAGGCTGTTTATGAACAGGCCCGCGCCCAGGGCAGCGCGTGGTGGACGCTGTGGACCGCCTGCAACCTGTGGACGGCGGCGTTCTTCATGGCCCTCACCCCCGGCCCCTCTCCCAAAGTGTTGGGCGAGGGGAGCGAGCTGCCCCACTCCCCAAGTTCGGGGAGAGGGGTTAGGGGTGAGGGCCCCCACATCCCGACGACGAACGACGTCCGCCGTTATTTGAAGCACCCGCGCGCCGCCGATGGGCAGATGGTCGGCCTGGCGAATGCCATCGCCGCCGAGCAAAGCTTCTTTCACTGGCCGCTGGAGTTCCCGGACGTGTTTCAGCGAGGCGGGTTTGATACCATTGTAGGTAACCCACCATTTCTGGGCGGCTTGAAAATCAGTGCCAGCTTTAGCGACCGCTATCGTAAGTATTTGCTAACCAGCTATGTTCCGGCCGGGGGTATGGCTGACCTGTGTGCATACTTTTACCGACGAGCTTTCGACTCCCTGCATCTTAATGGTCACTTTGGCCTTGTTGCTACCAACACAATCAGCCAAGGCGACACACGTGAGAGCGGGCTTGCTGTCATCCTTCATCAGGGCGGGAATATCACCAATGTCCATCGTTTTGTAAAATGGTCAGGAGATGCAAATGTCGAAGTGAATCTCATCGCAACACGGAAGGGGGAATGGAGAAAAGAGCGGTGGCTAGACGGCCAAAGTGTTAACTTCATTTCCTCCCGGTTGGACAGTCAACCAGAGAACGAACCTAAACACTTACTGCAGAATGCTGGCAGGTCTTTTCAAGGAGATATACCACGAGGGATCGGATTCGTGTTGGAACCACCAGAGGCCTTTCATTTATTGCAACAGTCGCCTCATCATCAAGAGTGTCTGATTCCTTACGTCAATGGAGAAGATTTGAATTCTCGCCCAGACCAATCTGGCAGTCGCTGGATCATCTGTTTTCACGATTGGCCTCTTGCTCAAGCCGAGAGATATCCAGATTTGTTGCGAATCGTAGAGCAACGGGTAAAACCAGAAAGGGAGCTTGTTAAACAGGCTAAAGATCGTGATCAATGGTGGCTGTTTGCCGCGTATCGGCGAGAATTGCGGCAAGCTATCGCACCTCTGCAACGAGTGCTCGTCCGTAGCCGTGTAAGCGAATTGCATATGCTCGTGTTTGTCAGGAAAGGCTATATCTACAGCGAACAAACTGTTGTGTTCGCCTTCGACGATGACTACCACTTCGCCCTACTCCAATCTAGTTTGCACGAGGCGTGGGTACGCAAGAATGCTTCCACCATGCGTACCGATATTCGGTATACGCCCACCGACTGCTTCGAGACATTTGCCTTTCCGCAATCGCCCCTTGGTGAAGTGGTGGAATGGGCCGCACGTGTAGGTGCAGAATATCACGAACATCGCCGCCAGACCATGTTGGCCCGCAACCTGGGCCTCACCAAGACCTATAATCTGTTTCATAGGCCCGATGTATACGATGAGGACATCCAAAAACTGAGAGACTTGCACGCCGAGATGGATCGGGCTATCCTGGCCTGTTATGGCTGGCAAGACTTGGACCTGGCGCATGGGTTTCATGAGAATGAACGGGGGCAGACACGGTTCGTGATATCGCCGGACGCCCGGCGGGAGGTATTGAAGAGACTGCTGGAGTTGAATCTGGAGCTTGCGAAACAGGAGAAGAGTTAGAGAGACTTTCGTGAGCGGAGTTACGGAAAGGTGTTTCAAGGCATATTGCGGTCTTGCGAGAAGAATACAAATAAGTTTTATGGAGGAACAAACGGTGAGCGTCCGGGAAAGATTAGACGAAGAGTCTCTCAATAGGATTAGGAACGAGGTTCCAGATATCCTACCATTCTATAAACGATTGTTAGCGCCCGAACTAGTGGCTGTAGTTGCTGGTCGTAACCGAACACCTTTGCCGATTGGAGCGGTTTGCATACGAGACGCTGTAGATAACCTGAGTTCGGAATTAACAAAGAACAGGGAGCAAAGAGCGTTCCTGTTCAGACATAGCCAAAGATGGTTTG